>JALZFN010000177.1 GCA_030861545.1 Thermoproteota archaeon
AGCACAATACTACTCCTCATCGGAGGTTTCATGGCCGGATAGGAGTTGTTGAAGGAGTTGGAAGGCGTACGTTGAGAGTCTCAGTGAGGATTGGCGACAAGAAAAAAATATTGCAAACTAGGTTCAACCACATCAAGCCGCTTGCAGGTACTTCAGGGGTATCTTCTTCTTCTTCTTCTTCTTCTTCATCGATATCTGAAGCAGTAGCAACAACAACAACAGGTGCGAAAAGCAAATGACAGAGATAATCAAGAAGGAAATAGTTACACTTCCACACGTAAAGGAAATTCTTGAATCAGTCAAGCCTGATGACATGGATCAGATCCAAAGATGGACTTCGGACTATGTCAGCAAGTTTGCCAAGGTTGAGTCTAAAAAAGCTCAAAGGATGGTGCGCCAGCTTGTAGAGCAATGCGACCTAACAGAGGAAGAAGCAGTGGAAATAGTCAATATCATGCCGACTTCATTTGAGGAGCTAAGAGCATTTACCTTTGGCTGGAAAAAGCTAATCCTTACCGAGACGCTGACTAAAATGCTAAATATTCTAAAGACAGATACTCAAAGTTAAATATCTACTCTAATGTAATAGAGATTGAACATTGTCAGGACAACCACCACCGCCTACACAAGATGCTGCTGCTACTGGGCAATATACTCATGGAGACCATAGCCAAGCAAGAAAATATGAAGAGTATGCGTACGTCCTTGACTTTACGCCACGGGGCAAATCTATAACGGTGAGAGGAAGAGAAGGCGTCATAATCCAGGCGATAGGAGAAGAGCGGCTGACCCTCTTAGAGCTCTTGGGTGTAGCAAATGCTACAGTCGAAGTAGGCGATCGCCTTTACATAGGACGGGAGGGCCGCGAGAAGGTCTCAAGCGTCCTTGGCAGGCTAGAATACAATGACATTTCACAGTCTGCCAAGAACGAGCTACCAAATATAGTAGAAAAGATAGTGATTGCCAATGAAAAGCGCTTTGTCAATTATATCAACATGTCGCAGCCGATAACTCCAAGGATACATGCACTCGAGCTTATCCCTGGTATAGGCAAAACCTATATGATGACAATAATCAAGGAAAGAGATAAAAGAAAGTTTGAAAACTTTGCAGACCTTCAGACTAGAGTAGGCCTAAGGGATCCTGGTAAGCTTATAGCCAAGAGGATAATTGAAGAAATAATGGGTCAGGCCAGAATGAACCTTTTTGTAAGAAAGTAATTGCCAGCAAAGAAAAAGAACAGCAGCAGCCGCCGCAGCAGGAATGTTACAAGGGCTCTTGGCCAAAATATGCTTGTTGACCGGCAAGTCCTAGCCAAGGTAGTCTACGTTGCGCACATTAGCAATCAGGAGACGGTTCTTGAGGTAGGCACTGGAAAAGGTGGGCTCACAGCAGAGCTATGCAAGGCAGCCAGGCATGTAGTTTCTTATGAAATCGACAGCAGCCTATATAGAAAAGCACAAGAACAGCTTCTCTCATTGTTACAGTTTGAGAACCTAGAGCTTGTAAACGCTGATCTTTTCAAAACTAAGGGCCTACATTTCTGCTTTGATGTCTTTGTATCAAACCTTCCCTACTCACGGAGCAGAGACGCCATTGAATGGTTATCTACACAAAAATTTGATAGGGCCGTAGTGATGGTGCAAGAAGAATTTGTACAGAAGCTCACTGCAAGACCTGGCAGCAAGAACTATCGGGCCATATCTGTGCTAGCAGCCCATTGCTTTGAAATTGAAAAATTATTCAAAGTTAGAAAGCAATCATTTGAGCCACAACCGAAGGTAGAATCCGCAATTATAAGGATTAATCCAATCAACACTGTCACAATAGATACAGTAAAGAGTATTAACCTGCTTTTCTCAAAAAGGAATAAAAAGGCGGCTAATATCGCTGCTAATGCCGGCATTATTAATCCCAATTATGGAAGCAAAAAAATAGATGAACTTGAACCAAGAGATATTGTCAAGATAGCAGAGTCACTCTCAAATGTATGTTCCATCTGACGACACATTTTTTCTGGCAGATTGCATCAGACAATATAGCGGCACATGGGCTCTTGAAATAGGAGTAGGATCGGGCCTCTTGCTCAGAATACTTGAAAAGAACTTTGCCTACGTGGCGGGCTCTGATATCGATTCAGAGGTATTGCAACATTCAAAGCAGCAGAATAGATCTCCTAAGGCCCTGCTTGTATGCTGTGATGCGGCATCGGCATTTGGAGGAGTTAAATTTGATCTTATAGTAAGCAACCCGCCATATCTGCCAGACGACGACAACGAAGATAACAAGAATGACAACAACAATAAGATCAACCGCAGCATTAGAGATCTGACTGTCCACGGTGGTCC
>JALZFN010000203.1 GCA_030861545.1 Thermoproteota archaeon
ATACATGAATGCCATAGAGGCCATGCAATCAGAAATAGAATACCAAGTTCAGGATCTGCAGAAACTTGATTTACCATTACTTATCAACGACTGCTTGTTTGCTGGCTCAGGAGATTCCTACGTGGCCGGACTTGCGGCACAATATTTTTCAGGTAGCCATGCTATTTGCTGCTATCCCATAGATATAATCAAGAATCCATTATTGGTAAAAGGGCGCAATTTATTTATCATTTCTATTTCTGGCAGCACCAAGGCTAATATCCTTGCAGCAAAAATTGCTAGGAAGCTTAGAGTCAATAATATGACTGCCATTACTGCAAGGCCATTAAGTAGGTTGGCCAAAGCATGCGATCAGACATTCGAGCTGAAATATAGAAACACAGGTATCAAGTCAGCAGGAACTATCAGCTTCACAGTCAGTATGATCGAATGCATCTCACTTGTCGCAAAGCTGCGGCTGCCAACAGATATTGAAAAGATCTGCAGTCAGGCCGAAAAACATGCTATGAAAGTGATCAGCGAAATTGATGGCAAAAGCGATAGCTATTTTATACTTGGCAATGGTCAGCTTTACCCGATCGCCATGTATGGCGCACTTAAGTTTAATGAAGTTTTTGGGGCAAGGGCTGTAGCCTACCCTGCTGAAGAGTTTTGTCACTCTCCACTATTCGGTATCAAAGAGACTGATCAGGTGATAATGATAGGAGATGATAGCAGGAAGCTGAGCAAGAGGCTGAACCGAGATGGCTTTTCATCGGTGCATGTCGGCTTCAAGAGCATAGGGATTGAATTGCTGCTCCGGTCTACGTTTTTTATTCAGTTTCTTGTTCTCAAGTTGGCTCAAAAGAATGGCCTGGCTAGCTGCTCTTTTCTAACGAACAAGAAACTGCTGAGACTTAGTTCAGATTTCATTTACTATTAGAGTTGTTGTTGTTTTTCTACCGGCATGCCAGGCTTGTTACCCCACTCGCCCCAGGAGCCGAGGTACATCCGCACATTCTTGTAGCCAAGCATTTTGAGTGCGACGAAACTGTTTGCGGCACGGTAGCCTCCCTGACAGTATATTATCACTTCGGCATCCTTTGGAATGTGGCCATACATCTGCATCAGCTTGTCACGACTCTTGAAAACATTATGAGTTATGTTATGGTTCCAGTCGATGTTGATGGCAGTAGGGATATGACCTGCACGCGCTGCCCTGATCGCAGAGCCTTCGTACTCGTGGTTTGAGCGAGCATCGATTATGATCGCTTTTTTGTTCTTTATGGCTGACTTTATATGGACAAAGTCGGCAAGAATATTCGGGTCAGGTTTGCCATTGAAATTAGAATGTATAAATGGGTTGGTCCCGGTCTCGGTCTTGTAACCTTCTGCTTTCCATTTATTTAGTCCTCCATCTAACATCGCAACTCTCTTATGAGAAAAATATAGCAAGAGCCAGACACCCCTCGCAGCGGATGTGCCAGAAATGTCGTCATAAAATACAACAAACTTGTCACTTAAAACTCCAATGTTTGAGAGTAAGAGCCTGCTTTGCTTGTTGAACTGTGCAATGCCCTGCTTTGAGGTATCGATCCAGTGGAACTGCATGAGGTCAATGTTGACCGCACCTGGTATGTGAGAATCGGCATAGTCTGAGAATGGCCTGGTATCAACTAAGAGAAGGTTGTTATCTTCAACCATCGAGCGGAGTTGCGAAGTAGATACCAAGATATTCAAAAGATGTAAAATTTTTTAGGCGTCATGATATTTATTGTTATATAGACCTAGGAGGAGATATATTGCAACAAGTGCCTAGGAAATTGAAGGTTAAGGCCGACGCAACTGGTGGGGGGAACCGCCTCGAGTCCATCCGTGATGCCCACAACGCTCAAAAGATTGATAGGACGACACGGATGGAAGACTACCTTGAAGTTATTTATGAGTTGATAACCCGCAAGGGCTATGCTACGGCGGTTGACATCTCTGACTACCTAAACGTCAGTTCGCCTAGTGTAACTAAAATGCTTCAAAGACTTAATGAGAGCGGCCACGTAAACTATGAGAAATACCGCGGCATAAGCCTCACAGAATCTGGAATGTCCATTGCAAAGAACATCCATGATAGACATAGTGTTCTTGCAGAGTTTTTCAAGATGATTGGAGTAGATGAAGAAACGGCCAACCGCGATGCGGAGGGCATCGAGCACCATTTGCATCCAGAGACACTCAAAAAGCTTGAAGAATTCATCAGGCTTGTTAAGAGTCAAGGCATCAGAGGCATGGGTTAACGCCTGCTAAGGAATACCTGGATCTTCTGCTCTCCAATTATTGCGTTTAGGATCCTTTTTCCAGATTCGTTGTGCTTGTCTATCTTTACTCTAGCCTTCTTGCCTACTTGGCTGCTCAATATGTATTCATCTTCGACATACACATCTACTGCACGACCTACAATAGCATCATCGACTAGAATATTGATGGACGAGCCTGTTTCGTTTATATCAAACTCGATCTCTCTGCCTAGTACAGGGATCTTGGTTTCGACGTCTATCTTGACACCCAGCATTTCTTCCAGCTCTGAAATAGTGGCGCCTCCTTTGCCTATCAGTCGGGGTGCTGATTCCTTGCTGACTCTTACCTGCACTTTGTTATCTGAAATAACGTTCACTTCAGCGCTTGGATCGAACCTGCGTATAACGTCCATTATCTTAGACTGCGCTAGCTTGCGTACTCCACTCTCTGTCTGCTCGCCCTTGACCAGCTTGGAGACTGGCACCACGACATTTTCTTCTCCAAATGTATAGATTTCGTACTCTACTGCACCTGATTCAAAGTCACGCACTTCGACCAGCGGCCTTGCAAGGTCAGCCTCAGTCATGCCAGTCGGCACTTTAACAGTCAGAGTCAATTCGTAGACCTTCTTTATGCTGCCTTCACGTACAAAGATTATTGTATCCAAGATATGAGGAACCATGCCTAGCTCGACTCGACCCATGAAGCGCTGGATTGCATCAAGTGGACTGCTTGCATGTACTACGCCCACCATACCGACACCAGCGAGCCTCATGTCGGCAAAGACTGTAAAGTCCTGTGCCCTTCTTACTTCGTCAAATATGGTGTAGTCAGGCCTGACCAAGAGCAGAATGTCCACCGCTTTTTCAAAGCTGCCCTCAAGCGGCCCATACTGCGTCACTTCTTCAGGCACCTGCAAATCACGCGGCGATTCGAAAGTCTTAACTATCTTGCTTCGCTTCATATAGAATTGCGCGAGGCTGCTAGCAAGCGTGCTCTTCCCAGATCCCGGTGGACCAGCTATGATTACCCCCTCAGCCTTGCTCGATAGGCGATCCATCAGTTTCTCGGTTGCATTGTAATCTTCAAGTTCAAGTCGAACTATTGGCCTGACTATTGTTACTTCTAATCCGTCAGAAAATGGTGGCCTTGTTATCGCAATCCTAAAGTTGCCAAACTGAATGACAGTGGCACCACTCCTGCTTATTTCTATAGAGCCCGTACCTGTAACCCTGCTTGCTTCCGATACTTCTTTGATTATGTTTGACAGCTGCTGATAGTTGCTCTTTTCTTCGCTTATTTTGACAAGCTGGAAGTTACCTGGCTTTCCCCTCTTTGCCATTGGGAATGTTCTTTCCTTTAGGTGGACGCTCATTGTTGTGTTGTCAAAATATTTTTCAAATTCAAGATCGGTTGTCTTAGTGGGCGCCTGTATATGCATTGCCTTGATGCCCTGTGCTTCCGCGACAAGCGCCTGCACATAGTCAGCAGTCATGAGTGTAGCAGATTCGTACATCGCAACGTCCTTGATTATTGCATCTATCCTTCCGTGCTTTGCAAGCCGAATATCGTCAAGATCAGGCCGCTGACCAACAAACCGGAGGTTGATATTTTTTGTGATGCAGAGCTCTCTCATTTTCTTTATCTCTTCCAGCCCAACAAAGCCGTGCTCCTTGTTGGTAGATGCCTGCGACTGGAGCTCATCTAGAACTGCCAGAGGGATTATTATGTCGCTGCCTTCTTCTATGTTGCACGCTTCAAGCATCTTTGTTATTTCGCCGTCAATGATGATACTAGTATCAAGGACGAATTTTTTATTACTCAAATGGCTTAGCTCTCTATTATAGCAATTTAGAAATCACCTTTAATAAAAATAACCATGGAACAATAACAATTTATGGTGGCTGTTACTCAATGATTATGTAGATGAAGAAAGTAGAAGCTATCATTAGGTCTGAAAGGATGCCTGTCGTTAAAGAAAAGCTCAGACAGATGAAAGTAGGTGGCATGACAATTTCTACTGTCTCAGGCTGGAGCAAGCAGCGTGAGCTCCACTTGCAATGGAGAGGTCAACCAGTCGCATACGACTTGCTGCCGAGGGTGAAGTTTGAGATAGTGCTTCCAGACGATAATGTCGACAAAGTTGTGCAGGCAGTCATCGAGTCTGCAAGAACTGGCGAGCATGGTGACGGTGTGGTATTTGTTTCTACAGTAGAGCATGCATTCAACATCGCTACACTGGACAAGGACGAAAAAGTAATCATCTGAAAAATGTGTAGGAAGCTATCATTTCTTGCACTGATAGCGGTGTCTCTTGTGATCACTTTTAATTTTTCTCCGGTAGTCGCTGCAAGGTATTATTCAGAGCAGACAGACTTTACTGAGACTTTTGTTCCTATGACAAGGCAAATATGGGATCGAGATGACCTAAAGAGCTGTATATACAAGGAAGACGGTATTAACAATTCATATTATGTGTGGACAAAGCTAGCAGTGCAGAAATGGCGTCAGGCACTACGGGAGTATACTGGCAACCAAGAAGAATGGAATATTACTACACGTTATGTTAAGTCGGAAGCGGAGCTTAAATCATGCGACATCAAATTCTACATTTATGATAAATACACAGACTTCCCAAACTATCCTGCTCAAACTGGCGCATATACATCCATGACATTCAATGAAGGCGAGGACAACCCTGATGTGCGAGTCTATCTTTCACCACTTGTACTACACGGTGATGGCATTACTGAGATAGCCCTGCCCTCGTATGCATTTAGGAACTCGGCAGTGCACGAAGTAGGGCATGTGCTCGGGCTTGGACACATGCACTTGCAAAAGGGATACCTGATGTCACCCCAGTTTGATTTTTGGGAAGAAAGCGATCAGCTCCCGATAACTACGCTAGAACTTGATGCCCTAGTCAAAGTGTATGGAACAGATGGCTTTGAATAAATTGTTATATATATTGATCAAAAGGTGTGATTTTTGTCATGTCAGAAAAAGAAGAGCCAGTAACGTGTAGCAAATGCAATGCTGTATTTCCCACAGAACGCGAGTACCTGCAACATTATAGCGAGATGCACAAGGCCGAAGAAAGTGCCTAGCTATCATACTTAGCTACTGCTACATAGAACGGGGCAACAAGAAGTAGAGATTCTCGTCTATCCTATAAAGCCGAGGTAATATGGGGGTCTGTAATATTTGACGTTGCTTAGCTGCTGCAACCTGAAAGCGTCAAGGTTATAGATTATAGAATATAGAATATTTCGATTTTCCTGGAGATGTTGAGTTAAATTCTGCACCCTACTGATTCTCCAGTATGTTCTCCTGTTTATGGTATATAACGTCTTTATCAGCATGGTCGAATAATAATTCTACTGGGCTCTACCTGTCTAATTTGTAACGCGTAATGAACAAGCATTTGCAGCAGCAGTATGCCGCCGCACAATCTCTATATAGGAACAAGAATACAAAATATACGAAGTAGAATGTCCCTGGCACAACAAAAGATGAATTTTGGATGCTATCTGCAGGCCGGCAAGATAGCAGCAGA
>JALZFN010000220.1 GCA_030861545.1 Thermoproteota archaeon
TCCACTTTTAGCAGTGGCTTTTCTGCCTTGGTTTGCTGCTCATGCTGCTGCATTCTGCTTGCCCTTCCTCCGCACATTATGGCAGCGATCAAAAAATTCTTGTCCCCCCTGGCACTGAGGACAGTGACGATAGCACTATAAGAGAAGAAAGACGGGTTATCTCATTTGATGCACCAATAACATCACCAGATATTCCACCAAAGCTTTTGTTAGAGACATATTTTATGAGCTGGGCGAGAATAAGTGAAATTGCTAGCGCAGCAAAGCCGGCGTAGCTGCTGGCAAATCCGATAATTGCAACCATAATGCCAGTGGCCGCAAGCATCTTGCGCATATCCTTCATAGCTACAGTGAAAGGCGAACTAATACCTTCCCACGCAGAAAGGCTCCTGTTGGCAAGAAGCACCATTGTATATTTAGATATCACTTCTGCAGTTATCATGCTAGTAAAAATCACCAAGCCGGACCCAAAGCCAATATTGAATACAATTATCATGCCTGCAAAATACATTACTAGCGCAGCAACTCCTGCAGAGCCGACTGCAGGATCGAGCATGGCCTTGTGCTTCGCTCCCTTGCTGCCCTTTGCCATAAGGCCATCAGCAAGGTCCGCTAGGGCATCAGTATGGTGGACCCCTGTTATTATAATAAGAGCTCCAGTAATCAAAAACCCGGTGAGCAGGGGGTGCAGAAAATTGGAGATCCCAAGAGCCATCGCACCAATGCTTGCGCCTATAACCAGACCAGCAATTGGAAATAGGTACATGTTCTTGGCAACGTAATAGATGTCATGGTCCTGCTTACCTACTGGTAATATCGTCAGAAACCCAAGAATCGATCTGATCGGCTTAAGGAATTCCAAGCACAACCCTCCACCAGCCGGCTAGGTACAGAATCGACATTACTGGGACAGACACGACAATGCAGAAGAGGACCGTCGTAAGCTTCATTATCGAGATCGCCTCATTGCACTTCTCAAATGTAACCGGCTCTTGTTCGTCGCCAAGTGTATAATGACCTATCTTTTCAAGCTGGATGCGTAACGCCCCTGCCATGGTGGCCATTGGGTAGCCAGCATTGATACTGAACGTCTTATCGTGGTCTCGCTGCAGAATGTTAAATGAATTCTTCCAGTCAGCTCCAAGTATCTTGGCCGATACTATCATCAACAAAGCAGTTATTCTTGCAGGGATGTAGTTTGCGATAGTATCAAGCCTTGAAGATAACCAGCCGATGTCCTTGAAATAATCGTCCTTGTATCCAATCATAGAATCAAGTGTATTTATTACTCTGTAAGCAAAAGCGCCCACAGGTCCAACAAGCGAATAATAAAAAATTGGTCCCGTGATTCCATCAACTGTGCTTTCGCTTACACATTCAATAGTTGCTGAAAGGATATGCTGTACATCAAGGTCATCTGTTTTTCTTCTCACCATCATCGACAGACTCTGTCGAGTGCCTGCCAAGTCACCAGCCTCTAGGCCGTTCATAATTGCTCTGGCATGCTTCTCCATGCCTTTCATCGCAATCGTCATCTTCAATATTATGGCACACACAAGAACCAGCTCAACGACGCCTACAAGATATCTCGTCGCAAATACAAGAAAGTGGACTGCTAAAGTTACTGCAACAAGCAGTGAAACTGCAAAGATCGTTCCATTGGCCTTTTCATTGTTCCCTTTAAGCTTTGGCACAAAGAAGCCAATTATCTGGCCAAGCCATGCTACAGGGTGATACCTGTTTGGCGGATCGCCAAACAACCAGTCAATGCCAATGGCGCCAGCTAATGCCACAAGGAGACATATCATCTAAAGCCCCACGACCTTTGACACCCTTTCCATGTCAATACTTACTTTTATAGCCTTTGCGACAAGGTCTATCTGCCAGTTCCATGACTCCTGTGGAACCTCTTCCTTGTTTGGGACCCCCACTATAAGCGAGTCCTCTTCAGGCAGGTTGAATTCGATCTTAGGGATTATGCCCAGGATTCTCTTCTTTGTTAACTTCTGAACTTGCTTGATCGCCGGGGATAGGAGTGCGACGTCACCTCTGAACTTGTTTATTAGAAAACCCTTGACCATCTCTCTGTGGGTAGGTTTCAACAGCTGCATAGTCCCAACGATGCTTGCAAAGCAGCCGCCTCGCTCTATGTCCGCTACAATTATCACAGGCGCCTTTACCTCTTGTGCAAGCAGCATATTAGCAATGTCGTATTTTGCAATGTTGATTTCTGAGGGTGAGCCTGCACCTTCAATAATGATAACATCATTTTCGCTCCTAAGATTGTCAAGAGCTTTTAATACTATCGAAAAACCATGCTGCATCACAAACTTCTCATAGTATTCTTTTGCGTGCATATCGGAGTAGAACTGGCCATCCAAGAATACGGTGCTTCTATACTCGCCAAGCGGTCTGAGTAGAATGGGGTTCATCCCAGAGTTAGGCTCTTTTCTTGCTGCAACTGCCTGTATTGCGTGCACCAAGGCCATCTTGGAGCCGCGAGCCGTAGTGAAGAGGTTAGACGACATGTTCTGTGCCTTAAATGGTGCTACCCTGTAGCCCTGATCTGAAAAGAGTCTGCATAGTCCTATCACGATTGTGCTCTTACCTGCACCAGATGTAGTACCCTGCACCATGATAAGCTTGGCCGGCCTACCCATTTTCATCAAATGCCTCTAGAGCCTTTAGCAATAGTATGTTTTCCCTATGAGTTCTAACCGCTAATCTGATATATTGGGAGCCCATGTTGGTGAATGTGCTGCAGTCTCTTACAAGGACACCTGTTTTCTTTAGTATTGTATCTCTAAATTGTGTGGAATTTCGACCTTGCAGGTAGACAAGAAAATAGTTTGAGTCTGATCTTAATGGGCTGAACGATTTTAATTTGCCGATGTTGTCATGCAGAAACTTTCTCTCCTTTTTAATAAGCGCCCTTGCTTTTGAAATATATCTCCTATCCGTTAGTGCGGCCGCACCTGCGATCTGCGCAAGGGCGTTTACATTCCATGGAATCTTGTTCACTGACAATTTCTTTGCAAAAGTTCGGTTGCACACACCATAACCAATCCGCAGGCCGGCGAGGCCATATGACTTGGTCAACGATCTCAAAACAACGAGATTATCAAATTCAGATATCCTCCGGATGATCGTATTCGCGCTAGGATTATCTGTCAGTTCAATGAAGCATTCATCAACGAGGATTCTTGTAGAGCTATCGACATTTTCGATTATTTTTTTAATCTGTTTGGTGCCAAGTATGCCCGTAGGGTTGTTTGGATTGCACAGAAATACTGCATCAGCTCCTTTTGCTTTTTCAATTACTTGATCGGCCTCAAGTTCGAAATTATGCATGGGTACAAATGTCACTTTCGCCCCAACTCTTTGCGATGCAATCTCATATTCACAAAAGGTCGGAGCCGGAATAACTACATGGCCTCTTAGAAATGTCGCCTGTGCAAACCAATAGATAACCTCTATTGCTCCATTTCCTACGCTGATGCATTCCGGGCCAATCTGTAGGTAGCGCGACAAGCCTCTCTTCAGCTCTCTGCAGTCTGGATCTGGATATTTTGGTACAAGTGAATTGAGGTTCATCCTGATGGCCACTATTGCCTTGTGGGGAGTACCAAGAGGATTAACGCTTGAGCTGCAATCGACTCTGACAAGTTTGGGGTTCACTGAATAAATACCCCCATGAGAGCAGGCGCTCGTTTCGTTGCTGGTAATATTCTCTCTTCCCATCTCTTGAGAGCCCATTGATATTATCTATATTTAGAATATTTATACTGGCATAGTGATTATCAATTGGGCAAAATCTCCTGGCTAGCGGAAGTTTAATTCCTTTGATAACTGATCTACCAGAGTTCATATATGCGTCTATTTTCAAGTGCTATTCTGATCTCTGCGATCTAAAATGCATAGATCATTTTTTCCTAGAAATTCCCCAAATCTGACCTAGGAGAAAAGGGAAAGTACGTCGTAAGGAAAAGCATGGCTAAATGCCTATCTTACCAAAAACGGGCAGGCAGCTAAAATTGTCTTTATTCTATGTTATTATAATTGACCGGCAACGCTTTTAATATCCTCTCTCCGGCCATGACCCTCCGTTTGAGCAACAAAGCTCTGTACGTCATCTTATTGCAACTAGGGTTAAAAGTCGATTAGCGTTTAATTCAGCTGTAATTCTTTTTGTAGTTGTGCCCTTTGAATTCATTGATTATGATGTAATATTAGTAGATGCAAAAAGTTTGTCTACTTGAAACTGCCTTCTATTAGTGATAGCTAGACATTCTGTTAACTTTTTTATACACAGCTTGCTAGCCTATGCGACACTATCGAACATGACACCCAGTTTTCTGTCAATCAGGGTGCGCTTCTTGTCCTGAAGATATTCGTCTATTCTATCTAAAGCTGTCCGGATATAATCATCAGTTATCAATGAGGGCATCCTCAGCTTGATCGATTTTGGCAGCAATGAATTTATTTTTTGTAATAACTCAAATTGCTTGTCCACGTCCATTTCGTAGCGGCACTGCTGAATTAATGAAGATAGCAAATTATTATGACGATTAGACATACTAGAAGCAATAACTTATATTCGACATAGGATATAAACATAATGAAAAATTTTTGTTTCGTCTCCTAGGATTTGTCTTATTTACTGTGTGGAGATTCTTTTAACAAACCGAGTAGTCCTGTTATATTTTGAAATGCATCTTTCTAAATTTAGAATACTATTTCTCTAGAACCTGATGTTTGGATATTCTTGAAATCGTGATAACATTTCTTCGCTTGTTAGAGATGCTTAACCATGGAAACCTAATTAAATTCTACAGCTGACGTGCTGCTTATGACCGACATTTGCGCTGCTAGATGCTACTTTTTTCTATGTGTTTTAGATAAAAGGGAGAACTTCAAAAACGATTATTAGTTCCGACGCATCAATCGCTCCTATAATGCTCAAAGTAGCGGTCGTTGGAGCCACAGGCGCAGTAGGCCAAGAATTCGTTATCGCGCTCAATAAGCACAAGTGGTTTGAACTGACTCAGGTGGCAGCATCTGAAAAGTCGGCTGGGAAAAAATATGTTGATGCAATACGTGATCCAAATTCTGGCATTTTGCGCTGGCACAACAGGGAAGAAGTGCCAGAGTATATCAAAGACATGGTTGTCAGCAAAGTATCCGATGTCAAGCCGGAGAATCTTGACCTTGTATTTACTGCGTTGGAATCAGACGACGCAAAAATAGTAGAACCCAAGTTTGCCAAGACTATACCTATCATCAGCACTGCTGCTGCCTTCCGTTATGAAAGTGATGTACCGATATTGATACCCGGCATTAACGATAATCATGCTGAACTCCTAAACATCCAAAGAAAGAACCGAGGCTGGAAGGGCTTTATTGCGCCGCTGCCGAACTGCACTACAACTGGCATGGCCATAACACTCAAGCCAATACTTGATAGGTTTGGCATAGACAGAATCTTTATGACCTCTATGCAGGCATTATCCGGCGCAGGAAGGTCTCCAGGCGTCATTGCACTTGACATCCTAGACAATGTCATTCCTTACATTCCAAAGGAGGAGGAAAAGGTACAGATTGAAACAAAGAAGATCCTCGGCAGCCTCAACAACGGCTCGATTGCCCCTGCATCGCTTAAGGTTAGCTGTACTTGCACAAGAGTTCCAGTGCTTGACGGTCACACTGAATCGGTGTTTGTGGAAACTAAGCAGACTGCAGAGACAGAAGAGGTAAAGAAAGAAATGTTAAAGTTCTCACGAAATGTAACGACAATGGGGTTGCCGAGCGCGCCAAAGGATTACATTATCGTGCACGATGATCCGACTAGGCCGCAACCAAGAATTGATAGAGAAATAAATGATGGCATGACTACCGTAGTCGGTAGGCTCCGCAGGGACACTGCATTTGATAATGGTATCAAGTACGTTCTTCTGTCGCATAACGAAAAGATGGGATCGGCAAAAGGCGCTGTTCTGCTTGCCGAATTGCT
>JALZFN010000233.1 GCA_030861545.1 Thermoproteota archaeon
GGCAGAGCAGGCCGCTGGTGATTAAGGCTGATGGGCTTGCAGCAGGCAAGGGTGTAATCGTTTGTGACACCATCGAGCAAGCTATCGCAGCGATTGATAGTATGATGATCAAAAAGGAGTTTGGCGCAGCAGCAAGTAAAGTAGTCATTGAAGAGCGGCTTTTTGGCGAAGAGGTGTCCTATATTGCACTGTGTGATGGCAAGACAATAATGCCTCTTGCTTCCAGTCAAGATCACAAGCGGATATTTGATGACGACAAAGGACCAAATACTGGCGGCATGGGGGCCTATTCTCCTGCACATTTGATTGACAGAGGCCTTCACGAAAGGATAGTAAAGGACATTATGCAGCCTGCCATAAATGCAATAAAGAAACGGGGCACTCCGTTCAAGGGCTTCCTCTATGCAGGTATAATGCTCGACGAAAGTACAAAAAAGCCCTATGTGCTTGAATTCAACGTAAGGATGGGTGACCCCGAGTGCCAGCCCATAATGATGAGGATGAAGTCCGACCTCTACGAATACATCGATGCAGCAGTCAACGGGCAACTGGACTCAATGCCCCAGATAGAATGGAAGAAACAAACTGCAGTGTGTGTGGTAATGGCTGCAAGGGGATACCCAGGCAGTTATGAAAAGGGGAAAATGATAGAGGGTCTTAACTCTGACTTTGGGCCAGATGTCATGGTTTTTCATGCGGGGACCTCGATTGACTCACAGGGCAGGATTGTGACAAATGGCGGGCGCGTATTAGGGGTAACTGCGCTTGGGCAGGATGCAACGCACGCCATAAACAATGTCTACTTGGCTGTTAAGAAGTTACGTTGGGGAGAAGACGGCAGCTATTACAGGACAGACATTGCAAGGAGAGCAATTGGTCGCTAAACGTAATGGATGCCGTCTTCGCTAGCAATTGCATTTAGCCTCTTATCATAGCTATCATGTGGCAGGGTCTCGAGTAGCTGAAACGAGTATGCAAGTCCAATTGAAAATGTTCTCTTACCTAACAATAGTCTATCATAGTAACCCTTCCCATACCCAAGCCGGTAGCCCTTTTTATCAAAAGCAATGCCAGGTACAACCAGTAGATCGATCTCGCTCTCACGCCTACATGGCATAGGTTCCATGATGCCAAATCTGCCTCTGATAAGAGATTTTGGCGATGATACTTCGTAAAATGCGATATCCTCTTCTTCGACTCTTGGTAGTACAATCTTTTTACTATGTATTCTTGATCGCCTGATTATCAAGTTGGTCTTTACCTCAGAACCAAATGCAGAGTATGCTGCAACAACCTTGGCCGGCCGAAACTCCCTGCTGTTTATAACGAATTCTTGTATGAGTTTGCTCTTTTTTTCAATCTCGTTTGAGTGGAGTCTGTTGCGTTTTTCAAGCATTTTTTGTCGTATTTCTTCTTTTCGTAAGAGCAGAGCTATTTACTCATCTCTTGTGCAATAAAAGCAGCCGTCACAGTGTTTTGCAAAAGCATCGCCCGAGTCATAAGGCCGACTCCGCCTGGCACAGGCGTTATCCAAGATGCTTTTTGCTTTACAGCGTCAAAATCGGTGTCTCCGGTCAGTTTGCCATTGAGCCGGGCCGTCCCGACATCGATAACGACCGCTCCTTCCTTTACCATATTTGCAGTAAGCGTAAAGCGCTGGCGGTCGCCCACTGCAGTAACTACCAGATCTGCGCTACGCAGCTTTTCATCTAAGTCCTTTGTCTTTGAATGGCATATTGTCACTGTTGCGTCCCGTTCTAGCAACAAAATAAAAAGTGGCTTGCCTACCAAGTTGCTGCGATTTACAATTACTGCATCCATCCCAGCTATGTCTATTTTGTAATAATCTAAAAGCTCCATGATGCCGGAAGGTGTACAGGGCTTTAGAGATGCGATGCCACTCTGAAGCATGCCCGCGTTGTACGGTGTCAAGCCGTCGACATCCTTCAACGGACTTAGTGACGCGAATATATCGAATTGGTCGATATGGGAGGGCAGCGGTAGCTGTACTAAAATGCCATGTACTTCAGAGTCATTGTTAAGGACTTGCACTAGCTCGAGGAGCTCGTTCTGCTTATAGGTGGCATCAAGTCTATGGTCCCTTGTAACAATACCTACTTCTTTTGCATCCTTCTGCTTGCTCTCAATGTACGTTGCAGATGCAGGGTTGTCTCCGACCAGCACTGTAGCAAGGCACGGCTGGATGCTATTTGCCTTCAATTCGTGAATCGCTTTTTTTATTCTTGATTTTACGTTTGCCGCCACGATCTTGCCATCGATTATGCGGGCTACCAATTGAATAGTGGGATATTTACACATTATTTTGTTTTTCTATATGTAATTTCATTATAGTAATATATTATTATGAATGATTCTTCCAAGAGGAAATCAGAAATATTAAGTATAATATTATCCTAATGCTAGTATTCACTCAATAAAGCCTTCGACCACACCACAACCAATATTATGGCAATATACAACGCTTCTCTATTATGCAGGCGAAACAATCTGCTTGACTTTGCTCACAGAAAACTGGATCTGGAAGGAAACGACTTAGCAAGATCATGACGATAGAGAAGAACAAACAGTATTTCTTGAGAACGGGGAAGCAACTCTTATGGCTAGGTCGATAAAGCCCCTTACGGCGCAAAGGATAAAACGGCATGCGAGATGGACAATATATGCTCATCAAGCCGCTTGGTATTCCGGCAATCATCGCATAATACTGCAAGAATTTTGTTGCAATATCATGTTAGAGGAAGAGCAATGATGATGTTAATCAGAGATGAAGCAGCGCATATTCTCTCATCACACCATCCATGGTTTTACTCAAGATTGCAAGGTGGGTATTGCAGAAGAATTTTCGGACAGGTTGAAAAAGTGAAGATGAGAGTGAAAAGCTGCGACTAGTTAATTTAACCTGTGGATCAATTGTCTTACAGTATATAGCGTACTATAGCGTGACTTGTGCAATCTATTCATAGACGATAATAGAATAACTGGCGATAAGAAAAAAAGAAGTGATGTGAAAATAGCAAGCTCTTAGCTGGCGCAACTTTAAGACTGGGCAGGAGATACCCGTATCAAATAATCTGCTTTACATAGTAGTTTTGAAGAATTCAGGCAGCTTTGCTATGCTTGATGAGATGATTAACATGAAGAATGGCAAAAGTACAGGCACGGCAATGACAACATATCATACACAAAAAGTGATACGAGTAATGATAGCTGGGCCGGAGGGACAATACATATACTGCCCGTAATAGTCTAAGCCATACAAGAGGCGCTTGCGTGGCAACCTAATTAATCCTTCTCTATCTCGACCTTCTCAAGTCTCTGCAAGGCTTGGAGTATCTCTTTGTGCAACTGCTCTATGCTCTTTTCATCAGTGTTGATCATCTTTTGTTCTATAGAAGCAGTAGGCTGCTCCGCCTTCAACGTCTCGGAGAGTATCTTTTTTACGTTTATGTCAACGGCATCGGCATCTGAAGAAATACGGGATTTAGAGAGATCTAGCAACTTTTTGTCAAGAGCAGAAATTCTATTCTCCAGTAAGAAGACAAGGTTATTGCGGAGTTCCGTGAGATCGGCGAAATCTGCCACAGGCTGCAGAGAAGCAACCTTTTGGTTGAGAGAATCAAGTTGCTGTTTGTATTTTAGTAAAAGCCTGTCACGCTCTAATCTGTCGATTCTGCCATCCTTGTACGCTTCATATACCCTGGTAATTGCCTCGGCTGTAAGGTTCTTCTCAAATAGGACTGAGAGAAGTTCCGCCCGGGCGGCGCTAGATGGCCTTGCCTGCATCTTACTGCTGCTTCTGACCCGAGACAGCTTGTCTATGAACACTGCAGATATTGCGCCCGCAATCGATGAGCCAGCAATAACCGCGGCCGTGACTTCTATAGACATTATTAGGGTTTGCCTTAGCGTCACCAGAAGAAAAGCTTTCTGTTTTGTATCAGATGACCTGTCGCTTAATCCAGTCGTACTTGCGGATTCTTGGATCTGGGTAGCCACACTTAGCACACCGCTTGCCTCGCTTGTGATATGAGTTGTGGCCGCACCTTCTACATCGTATATGGGTCTTTTTGCGGGTGAACTTTCCCATCGATGTAGTGCCCTTTGTCATTTCTCAGATTCTCCTTTGACTACTTTGGCGGTGGAGAAATGATGACCACATTGTCCCCTCGGACAACGATGGTGCCCAGTTCGTTAGACTTGCCTTCTTCCAAAATTTCTACTGAATCTTCAAGCAACAGGTTCATATGCTGATCGAATCCGTGAAGATTCCCTCTGATTACTTTGCCACCCTTCAGCTTGATAAGCACAACTTTTCCAAGACTCTCATCAAGAACTTTTACTGCCATATCCACTGACAATTAGTATTCTACCGAGGGTAGAGCATGATATAGGCATATATTAAAATTTGTTTGATTTATTTTCTTTTGACCTTGTCGGCCTA
>JALZFN010000245.1 GCA_030861545.1 Thermoproteota archaeon
GTGCAGTTACAGGCAGGTCGACCTACGTCCTATCTTTGTCAAAAAATGGATTGAGGAAATGTATCTGAAAGCCGGCGACCAAGTAACACTTATGCGTGAACTTGATAATTCGCTATCGATAGCTCCAATTCCAGCTAGGTCGTCAGAATCACTCAACGAAGTTATCGTGGTAATCATGCCAAACGATAGTAGTAACACGCTCAGACGAAGGTGGTATCGCTTTACTTGGCAGGCTATAATGTCATCCACTTAAAACTGAGATCAGGAAGAATAAATCCTGCTCTCCGCGACACTGTAAGAGAAGTCGTCAGGCGTAATCTCGTTGGGACGGAGATGATAGCTGAAGCATCGGATAATATGACTCTACAGGTATTGCTATCATTGCCAGAGCTATCAGTCAACACGGCAATCCGAAGAATGTATCTTATTGCATCATCGATGCATAAGGACGCCATGTCCGCCCTTGCTGAGCTCAACCGGGAATTGGCAAAGGAAGTTATCAAGTCAGATGACGAAGTAGATAGATTCAGCTCTATGCCTTACGCAATCTGATGATGGCCATTCAGAATGGAAGGGCATTGCGCGAAATGGGGCTGAAAAATCCCTCTGACTGTTTGAGCTATAGGGTTGCAGTAAAGAGCATTGAGAGAATCGCAGATCATGCATGCGGAATTGCCGATAAAGCAATCAAGCTGAATGACAAGGTACCAAACGACTCACTTCAAAAGATAGAAAAGATGAGCCATATTGCCCTGAGAGTCCTGGGCGATGCAGTCGAAGCGCTATTGCGGCGCGACTACCATCTTGCTGACAAGACGGTGGACAACGTGGAGAATGTTCGGTCACTTGAAGATGATGCTATATCGTCGATAGAAAAAATTAAGATCCCTGATCAGGCAAACATTAAGCTGGTCTTAGAAAATATTCGAAGGACGGCTGAGTATGCAAGCGACATAGCTGAGGCAGCCATGAATGAGACGACAGATGAAGTAATAGAAAAATATGCTGCCAGACATAGCAGATAAATGTCAAACTAGGTCTTTAACGAGCCATGTCTAGTTTGATGCGATGGATCGTGGTAGGTGCAGGCCTTGGGGCAGTCGCCGTGATCGCCAGCATTCTTGCAATGACTGCCGGTCAGTAATCTGCGAATTTGCACCGGTGCTTGCCTGAGCTTCATGTATTTTTTCCTTCTGTCTACATGAATAAATACTGCTATGTCGCCGCGATGCTGTCATACAATAAAAAAATAGCTTCCGATAATGATAGAAGGAAAGGCCAATTTTAATTTGGATTTGAAACAATGCACTTACCGCCTCCTATTGATACTGGCCTCTAATGCTGAGAAACTGGCGTGACTCTATCCTATTTGCATCCGATGGATGAGTCAATATTTTCATGCAAATATTTTTCCAGCATTACGTTCCATAATTTCATAGGATATCAAGGAAGAGCAGTTATAGAAAGGATGTTGCTTCTAATTTTTTCTTTGTATAACTGAGACATACAAAGACTAAAAGATCTCTTCGTCTTTTCTGATGCCTCCCAAGCCCGTCTTGATAGTTGCTGCGCATTCAAGGCAGGCACTGCCCGAGAATGGAAAATCCTTTGTGCACATTTTGCACACCGGTCTTTTGCATTCAGAACATTCGATTGAGGCTGCCCTTGTACTGCAAAGGTAGCAGAGTTTCATAATATAATGATGTCATTAGTGCCCTAAAAGGTTTCTTAGCTGATCTGCTAACGATTCTGTCTCCTTTCCAATTTGCACTTTTTGCAATTGCCTGCCATAATTTTGAATCTTTTATGAATAGTCATATAACTGTGGGTCTATTTTTGTTTCAAATATGGAGAAGTCAATTTGATATTGCAATGTAGGCAGCAAGTAGTCTGTTTTTCTTACATTTCTATAGTGTAGCAAGAGCAGGTTGTGCCTGGAAAAGCCATGGCTACTTTCTAAGCCGAATGACCATGTTCTGAGCTTCCCTTCTCTTACATCTCTATGTAATGTTGTAGCTTCCGATATCGTTAAATCTGCTTATCCAGTCATTTTTTGTAGTAAATGGAGAATTTAGGGCAGGCGCTAAATGGGCGCATATTCGCCTGCACCAGCAAAAGCGAGCGAGAATGCTTTGACCGCATGCTTTTTGCAACAAGTCGCATCTACGGCGAAAACGTCTTGAAGATAAGGAGAGGTGATTTTCTTTTTCTACTCAATCTTGACACTGACACAATCTACGGTACTTTCCTGGCTAAGTCTCATGGCGCAAAAAACATCGTGCCTGAAGCTTGGAAGGGCAGATACCCGTACCAGGTGCAGGTGTTGCGTAATGGCAAATTGCACTCAGTTGTAGGTGCAAGAAAAGTTCTCTCTAACATGGGCGTCAGCTGGCACGATATACTTGATGAGAGACAGGCACAGTTGCTCTCGAGATACCTTGAGAATCCAGATGGAAGTCTGAAGATGATCCAGAAGACTGTAGAGGACAAGCCACGGCTTGAATCCACTACACTGTGGGACTATCCCCGACAGAGCTATGGCAAGACCCAAAAGGGGAGTAACAAGTACGCGGGTGTAACACCAGCATTTGTGATTTACAATATGATCAAGCGCTACACTGAACCTGGTGACTTTGTGCTTGACCCAATGGCAGGGAGTGGCACAACCATTGATGTATGCAACGAGGAGGGACGCAGATGCATAGCATATGATATTTCGCCTATTAGGCCTGACATAATTCAAAATGATGCTCGCAAGATACCGCTTGTGGCCGCAAGTGTTGATATGATATTCATTGATTCTCCATATGGAGACAATATCAACTACAATGACCATCCCGGCAACATCGGAAAGATCTCTGCAGAGACTAATCAGTTCTATGAAGAGCTTGACAAGGTGATGGCCGAGTGCTACCGCGTACTCAAACCTGGCAAAGTACTTGGCTGGTTAATAGGGGATCAGTGGGTAAAGAAAAAATTCACACCTGTAGGCTTTCGTGTTTACGAGAGTCTTTGCAAATACTTTGAGACTCTTGACATTGTAAGTATAGCAAGGAGGAGCCAGATATCCAATACTGAAATATGGCATAGCCGTGCGCTTCGCTTTAACTTTTACCTGCGCGGATTCAAGTATCTTTTCATAATGAGAAAGCCAGCAGGTGAATTACCTGAAAAAAGAAAGGTCATCTGGATACAGTATCGCAGAACCTAGAGTTTTTCACTATTATGCGTCAGCATGTGCTCTGCATCTTGTTTAACACAGCAGGTGCATTGCGTAGTAAGACAGTCTGTACGCAGCTCATGTGAGCAGTCGCTGCAGGTGCATGTCATTATTTCTGTTGTCATGGATATGTTAGTGTTGCATAACAAGTAATAATAACGCTTTCACAATTGACATACAGCTTGTTTAGTCTGATGAACCCAGCGTAGAAATGATATTTAGTTACATGTGGATATGCTCTTTTGTAGTCGCATAGAATTTTGTCAAAATGGCGAGCTGAATCAGAATGAAAATCTTCACTGATGATATATCTATAATAACGATTACTCTATTATGCGCATAGCTTAATCTTGCGTCTGCATTAGAAAAGAGAGAGAAGGCGGGAACTCCCAAACGCTTGCATAATAATTGCAAATTTGAATCTTTCAAGCTATGTAGTATTGGTAGAATTAGAGCAAAAGATCTAGCTGTAAGATGCAAGGTTCTAAGATCACTACTGACATTTTATAATTACAATAGTTCAACGCGCTAGATTCTGCCAAAGACACCTTATCGTCAACTAACAGAATAGAAACACAATACAGTGTAATCATCATATTGTGTTGGTTCTCTGCTAAATTCCAGAAGAGACATCTTTGACATAGCGGTCTATGGAGGCAGCAGATATGTAGACACAGTGGCGGAAGCTAAGTGTATGGGCAATCCTTTCTACTATATAGATTAAACGAGCTAGGTCTCAACTGTGAATCTGCTAGTCTTTACTTTTTGACGATCAGCGGTAATAATAATAGGTCTTTCTGCTATTTTTCCCATCTTTAATATAGGGAATTACTTTCAACTAGCCCTCAGAGAGATCAGCAAATGACTTCCATAACTGTTGCAAAGTTTGGTGGCAGCGCCCTTGGGCTAGAGGGAGCTATGATCCCTCAGATCCTTGACAGGATAAAGCAGCTGCAGCAAGATTCCAAGGTGGTCACTGTTTTCTCTGCACCTCTAATTGAGTATAATAACAAGATTGTCTCTATGACTGATGTAGCGATTCATATCGGCAAAAGCTATGCTTCTTCCACGCCAGTTGAGATTGAAGTGTTAAGAGAGATCTACGACAAGCTAGCCACCAGGTACTTGGATAGCCACGGGCGCCATGAATTCCTCCATACTCTTGATAGATTCTACAGGCAAGTGATAATTTCGCTTAAGCAGGCGGCGGAGAACAGGCGTTTTGTCGATGTAGTAAGATCAAGAACTCTAGCATACAGCGGTGAAGTGACAATGTCTTACTTGATGGGCTATGTTATGCAGAATGCAGGACTTAAGTCATCACATGTACCAATTGAGAAGTGGCCAATAATCACTGACGACAACTTTGAAGCCGCCAACTTCATGGTGCAAGAGTCGAAACAACGTACTGAGCCACTTATCGATCTTATAGATCACAGCGATGTTGTGTCCTTGGGAGGCTTTATCGGCAAGACTATTGATGGTCTTGAAACGACATACGAACGCGGTGGCTCAGACAGAACAGCCGTAGACATTGCAATTCTACTTCATGACCATTATCCTGTTAAGATTGACTTTGAGAAGGATAGCTCGGTCCTAAGTGCGGATCCGAGGATAGTGAAGGAAGAATTGGAGTACATACAATATTTGTCGTATAATGAGGCCAAACTGGCTGGCATGTTTGGCATGAAAATTCTTGATCCAATCGCAATAAAAGAGATAGACGACAACAACCTTGACATCCCTATCATCATAACAGATATGGCGCGGCCAAAAGGCGGTGTTACCACAATCCAGAAAAAGCCTCCTCCTGTTTTAGGACATACCAATCCAATAAAAATAGTGACCGGCAAGAAGAACTGCGCGGTAGTCAGGATGGAGAGCACGGCAGCATCCCACCTTGTGGCATCGCTACATCTTGACAGGCAATACCACGATTTTGTAAAATTGTCACCCTATATGATAGATGATACTGAGATGACACGTCTGCTATTCCTTGACGCAGACTATGTTAGAAGGCATGAGAGACACATCCGTGCCTACTGCCCTAACGCAGAGATAGTCTATGGTAGGGGAGTCGTTACGCTCATCGGTGACGAGATGTGGCGCGTCCCTAAGATAGCGTCGACGGCCAGCAGCACAGTAAGCGAACATGACCTCAACATCCTCAACCTTGACGCACAGGAGGAAACGTCAAGGATCCTGATAGTAGTCGAGGACAAGGGGATGAGTGTCGCAGAGGCAGTTAGAGCAATACATTCTACAAGGACGAAGATCCATGGATTGAAATGACACAAGGCAAAATCTGGCTAAACGGATCATTTGTAGATTGGGATAATGCTACGATTCATATATTAACACATGGGCTGCACTATGCAACTGGCGTCTTTGAAGGTATTCGCTGTTACAAGACCGTGAATGGCAGCGAGATATTTCGATTAAGCGACCATATGCAGCGGTTGATGGATAGTGCCCATATTTACTTCATGGATCTTGGTTACACCAAGCAGCAGCTAGAAAAAGCGGCAATTGAAACTGTCAGGGCAAATGGAATGGAAGAGTGCTACATCCGGCCAATTGCATACTATGGCTATGGTAAGATGGGAGTCAATCCACTGCCAAACAAAGTATCTGTCGCCATAGCAGTCTGGAAGTGGGACGAGTACCTGAAAAGCAGCAATGGGACAAACAAGGGTGCGCGCATGATGGTGTCGTCATGGATAAGGATCGACAACAGGGCTTTGCCGATGCGCGCCAAGGCAACAGCTAACTACGCGAATTCTGCGCTTGCAAGGGTAGAAGCTATTAAGGCCGGCTTTGACGAGGCGATAATGCTCAATTCAGCCGGGGCAGTAGTCGAGGCAAGTGCTGAAAATATATTCATAATAAAAGATAATATTCTCGCCACTCCCCCAACTACCTCAGGTGCACTAGAAGGTCTGACAAGAAACAGCATTCTGGCAATTGCAAAAGAGAATGGCATCAAATGTGAAGTACGCGATATCTCACGTGATGAGCTCTATACTGCTAACGAGGTATTTGTCACAGGCACAGCAGCAGAGATCAAGCCCGTAGTCGAGATTGATAATCGCACAATAGGTGATGGCAAGACAGGCGAGAGGACAGAACAGCTAAAGTTGCTATTCGATGCAGTAGTTCGTGGCAAGGACAAAAAATTTAGCAAGTTATGGCTTACATCCATCAACTGACCAAGGTCGCCTATTCTTGCAAAATGTATTGCAAGATGCACACAGGTAACGCGCTAGCCATGTATATACCGCAGCAGTATGTACATGAATTTTAATGCGTAGAGAACAACACCTAGACACGAATTCTGACATATATCATATCATTTACCTATAGTGGGTGCTTAGTCATATGCAAAGTATAAAATGCACTGGCTGCCCCAGCTGCTAGCTTCGTCAGGAAGATATCAGC
>JALZFN010000262.1 GCA_030861545.1 Thermoproteota archaeon
GTGCAGCAGCGGGACAAAACACAATATTAAAGTATGTCATTTGATAGGTGTGTATATCATAAATATCAAATGGCTGCCACCGATCAGATTCAAAGCGCTCCGGAGGAAGATTATACAATAATTCCCACTGTTCGGCAGGTTACGGAATACGGGCCGTACATGACGCCCCACGACTGCAACAACATGAGCCGCTATGTTCACAGATTAGAGATGGCAACAGCCCGCATCAGAAACTTTGAGCTCTACGTCAGACCAAAGCAAAAGGCTGTTCACAAATTAATCAGGATAAATAAGGCAAGGCCTGAGGTCGAAAAGACAGGTTCTAGCGGTGGTAAGAGGCGTAGCGTATATTATTTCCTAACTCAAGAATCTAAAGAGTTACACCAGCCGGAGTACAAAAAGAGATGAAACATCTTGTACGAAAGTGTCCCTCCTGCAATACGTATACCCTGAGGCAGCAATGCCCCAAATGTAATTTTACGACAATAGATCCTCACCCCCCGAAGTATTCGCCTGATGACAAGTACGTTCGCTATCGGATAGCAGACAGGTATATACAAAATTCTGAAAGATTATAAGTCAACCATAAATACTCTTATTCAGATGCACTTTGCCATAGCGGGCGCTGGAGTCGCTGGCAGTTACCTTGCCAACATGCTCCAAAAGCGCGGGCACGATGTCCATGTCTTTGAAGCATCAAAAAAGCAGGACCACTGGCCTGTCTGCGCCTGGGGAGCATCTAGGCATATGCTTGAGAGGTTCTCTGATCAGGCGGGCCTTAATTTTGGCAATTACATCTTTCATGTGGGACGGAAGCTCAGAATATCACTTCCAAACAACACTGAAGAATGGCTAGAGCTGAGGGGCCTTGCAACCTATAATAAGCATGACTGGGAAGATGACCTATTAGAAGATATTAATGTGACTTATGGGCTCAAGATCACCCCCGAAACTTTTCCCCTTGAAAATTATGATTATATAATCGACTGTACAGGTCTACATCGCTCACTTTTACCAAAGTCCCGCCAGGACTTTTTGATACCTGCATACGAATACCTTCTTGAAAATGTGCATGGCCTGGAAGAATTTTATGTCATTAGCTATAGAGGAGCAAAAGGATATTTTTGGTATTTTCCTTTAGATAATGGGCGCGCGTACATGGGAGCCGGCGACATAGACAAGAAATATTATGGCATAGAGGTATTTTTCAAGCAGCACCCTGAAGCTAGGATCGTCAAAAAGGTAGGCAGGCCGATCCGGCTCGCACCGCCAAAGCGTATGGAGCCATTTTATGACGGTAAGGCTATAGGAGTCGGAGAGTCAATCGGATGTGTTTTTCCAATGCTTGGTGAAGGAATAATTCCATCGCTTATCTGCTGCGACTTATTTTTGAACGTGCTAGACAGGAGCAAAGACAAATTTGACTTCAAGCAATACCGAAAGAGAGTCCTTGACAGGTTCAATTATTATGATGATGTTTACAGAATTGTAAGACTAAAAATGGATGGTAAACTGAGCACGATCCGGCACATTAATCTCATGATGAGTATGTATCGCAATATGAAGAAGGAGGAAAAGCGCTTTGGATTTGAAATTAGCCTTGACAAAATGACCCGGCTTGTTAACGCTTTATAGCATCATATATGGATAGAGGACATCATTACAGAAAAAGGCGAGTTGCCCAGCATTATGATAGAAATTGTGCTCAAGATAATAGCGAGATAGATATTGCGCAGAGCTCACTCTGGAGCCGAGATAAGGAAGTATTGATGATTTTGCTGGCAGGATAATGTCGGGATAAATAGAAGCTAGAAACGTGCACTTGTGTCGGGAGATCTATTTGCAGCAGTCTGGCGACCTTGCGTAGGAATAGCTGGCATAGATGCAGGTTTTGAATAGTTGCTTTCTGACCTCTTTAGTATAACAGGAATAATAACCAAGAAAAGCGTTGTTTCCACTTTAGAAGTGATTTTGAATACGCAATCATTTCTAAAAGTCAGGCTTTTTGCAAGCGAGAAGCGCATTGCAGTTGTAGTCTTTGCTGCATGCATCGCATTGAGAATAGTACCGGAATTGATAGCGTACCCCCATCCAATTGGCTATGACGTTGTCAACTACTACATACCCACGGTTGCACACTTTGACGAAAACTGGAATACCATAGCCAATCAATTTCCATTATATGTCATCTTACTTTACCTTGCAAGCGTCATCACTGGACTGCCGACACAACCTGTCGTTGTAGGAGTGGCCGTCCTTATGGCTGGCATTTTCGGCATGTCACTCTTTTTTATTGCAAGGCACTTGCTAAAACTTGGAGTAACCCAGAGCGCCTTTCTAGCTATTTTTGCCGTTTTCCAAGTAGCAATCCTACGAACGATGTGGGATCTCCATAAAGATATCTTTTCGCTCACGACCATGTTGTTTGCCCTTTCTCTGCTTGCAAGAAAAGAGACAACATGGAAGCCCTTTGCAGCAATGATTGCGTTGGCCACACTCACAGTAGCTGCAGACAGGATGATAGGGATACTTTTCTGCGTAACAGTGTCAGCCAATGCAATTATGACCAGACGCAAAGAGGTGATTCTGACTGCTATTGTTAGCGTAGTCATATTTTATGCATTGATAGCGGGCGGCTATGACTTTTTTACCAGCAACACAACGAGCGCCCAAAATAGTAGTAATAAACCTGACAACAAGACACCTGAATTTTATACCCCCACAAACCTACTGACGCTTTTTGCCGTCGTAAATGGGCTGATTATCGTACCTGCAGCAATTGGCTTTTTCATTATGAAAAACAGATTGCTGCTAAAAATCCCGCTGATTTTGTCCCTTGTAGGCTCTTTCTCATGGCTGGCATTTCCTGAAAATAGCTCGCTTGTTGCAGATAGATGGATAGTCTTGACCGGTATATTTCTCTCAATTTTTGCTGCCTATGGAATCTTAAATCTTGTCAAGAACCTGAAGCCCAATCTTTCTGCATTAGTCGCCAGCTCAATACTCGCATCAATTGCGTTTATAGGCTTAGCATACTCTGTCATGCCGCACGATAGTCCGTTTATACTATATGGAGTTGTTAGAGCGAATATCGAAAAATTTGGACCTGTGACCATGCAGTTTAATTCGCTTGACATTCATGATAACAATAACCTACTGTCGGCAATTGAATGGTTAAACAAAAATACTGAACATGATGCCATCGTTGTAGGAGAAAAGCACTGGCGTGGATTTATGGACATGAATTTAGAAGATGAAAGGACATATGTCTCGTCAGACGACGCGCGG
>JALZFN010000279.1 GCA_030861545.1 Thermoproteota archaeon
GAAATAATGAGCCAGATTCTTGAGGCTGCAAATGGAGGTTCTACAAAAACCAAGATAATGTACAAGGCATTTCTAAGCTTTATACAATTGAGAGAATTTCTTACTGTTTTGACTCAAAATGGCTTACTTAACTATGACGCTGCAACCGAGACATTTAAGACTACAGAAAAAGGTCTTAGGTTCCTTAATGCATACAAGCAGTTAGGCGATATGATGAATTCACAACAACAGAGAGAGATATTTGATAAGGGAATAATGTAGAGTACAGTAAGCTGCTTTCTTTTTTGCCTGATGAACTATTGGAGCGTAATTCAGTTCTGTCATCTGACATTATCTGATCTATTTGTCCAGGACATCGTTATTCTAGTGTTTGATCTATTCTGTGATTTGTCTGCCTCTTCTCTTATTTTTGCAACCAGAAAGTCGTCAAGAGCAAGCAGGATTATCCAATATCAGCACCCGGGGGAGAGGAGTTATACATCTGTTAAGAAATAACTCTCCTAATGTCAAGCTGTTTGCTTGCCCAGGTTATTAGATATAGCGGGCTCCCCTATAATTTAGCATGTAATTCTGCCTTGCCTTCTTCTAAACTAGATATAATGACGCTTCGATATAGCATCGGGATCCTGTTTGGAAACTAGAGAGAAGGACAAGACAGCAGTAACTCATTAAGTATAGGCTAACATCTTTTATCCTTGATCAAATGAAAATGTTTATTCTATATCTTAGGTTCACAATAGAACCTTTGATTTTAGTCGTCTGCGCATTGTTGATATTAGTTCCTAATTCGTTCCCTCAATTTTTGGTTTCAACAATTGAGTTCTCATTACAGCAATCCTCCTACAATTCATCTAATGCAATGCACTTTTTCTCCGCGCCCAATAGCACATCAATGCCATTATTGAACACGATAGATAACGATACGATATTGGTATTATCAGGAGCTACAGTGATAGATGGCACTGGAAACCCGCCAAAACCAAATGCAGTTATAATTATTAATGGTAGCAGAATAGTTGCAGTCACAAATGAGACTGAGTATCCTGATCACTATTATTCACTTATCAATAATGAAACTACAAAAGTAAATGTTCTAAACCTCACAGGGAAGTATATCATACCAGGGCTTTTTGATATGCATGCTCATGTCGCTGGCGTCAGAAAAAATTCATACGACCAAAATCTTTCAGAAAATATGCTTGCCATGCTTTTAGATTATGGAGTTACTACGATAAGAAATCCGGGCGGTCCTACTAATGAATCAATAGCATTAAAACAGAATGTGTCTCATGGCAGTATACACGGGCCCACAATATTCACCGCAGGTGCATTGCTTAATGGACCTCAAATATCAATACCATTTGTAGAAAAGCAGATTAGTAGCGAAGAGGAAGCGCGGGAAGAGGTTCGTAACCAAGCAGAAGCAGGAGTAGATTATGTCAAGCTGTATGTTGGTTTACCGCCCAATGTGGTAAAAGCTGCTATAGACGAGGCCCACGTTCAAGGCATAAAAGTCATCGGGCATTTGTATATGACAAGCTGGACCGATGCTGCAAACTTTGGAATTGATGCTTTAACTCATGGAGTACCAGTAAATCCTTTCTTATTATCGGCAGACGATGACAAAAGAGAAAAATTCTATGATAATGGTGGTGGTCCTTTTAGCCATTTCTTATGGCTTGATTTAGTGGATCTTAATAGTACAGAGATTAAAGAAATGATAAATGCATTAGTAAAAAATGATATCCCAATAGATCCTACACTCAGTATATATGAGGCCATGCTAAAGGATGATGGATTCGATGGGCTTTCTAACCCACAAAATGAGCTACGTTGGGCCAAAGTACTGCAATTGACAAAAATGATGTATGATAACGGGGTGCAAATTCTGTCAGGGACAGATGTACCAAACTTTGGACTAATTCCAGGAGCAAGTCTTCACCACGAGCTAGAGCTTTTAGCTGAAGCAGGCATAAGGCCTTTGGAAGTAATAGGAATTGCCACAAATAATGGTGCTAAGGCTCTAGCTATTGATAATATCTTAGGCACGATACAACTTGAAAAGCAAGCTGATATGATCGTTCTTTCTGCGAATCCGGTACAAAATATAAGCAATACAAAGCAGATTGAAGCAATAATAGTTGACGGTAAATTGAGAGTATAGAAAAACCGGTCATATTAGTAGAAAGCTTCCACAATCGTTCGTACCAATTTACGTGATGCGCAATAACTTCTTGTATTACAATCATATACAATCCTGCCTAAGCCAATGGAAAGTTAAAGCTTCGCTGGACACTGAGTTGAATAACCCAATAAACAAATCATAAGTAGCATTTTTGATATCGATATATCCGAAAAATTAGCCTTACGACAAAAATGAACGCCTGGTGTCTCCACTCTATCAATATAACAAGATTTCCATTCGCAGTTATAGGAGCTCTTTGTCTCTATCTGTGGCCTGTCAAGCCAATATATTCATACGCTTTGACTGCGTTGTCAAATGCATACTGCACTTGCTGGAATCCTTTCCGGAACTCAGCCACGCCCTTGGCTATCATTGCCGGATCTTGCTTGTCCACTACGACACGCTTAATAAAATTAGCAATCTCTTTCATCTCACCCTCTCTCATGCCAAGGCGTGTCGTCTCTGGTACTCCTATCCTCACGCCGCTGGGGTGCATGTAATGCCTACCCGCCTTGATATCACCTGGTAATAGCTGTCGATTCAATATAATGCCGGCCTTCTCCAATTCCTTTTCAATTGTGCCCCCATCACCAAACTTAGTTACGTCGACAGCGATCTGATGGGATGCAGTATAGCCGTTCTTTTCTCCCAGAAGCCTAAAGCCATAGCTTGCGAGGGCCTCGGCCAGTGTCCTTGCGTTTCTTATCACCTGCTTGGCGTATGCCTTACCAAACTCTAATGATTCAGCCAGTGCAATGGCCTTGCCTGCGACGTGGTGCAAGTGGTGACTGCTGGTATTACCAGGAAATATTGACTTCTTGATGGGCTCTGCGTGCCTTTCGTATGATACTATAATGCCGCCCTGTGGTCCCCACAGAGTCTTGTGGGAGCTCATAGTCATCGAGTCAGATCCTTCCTTCAGCGGGTCTTGGAACTCGCCTCCTGCTATCAGCCCAGCAACATGAGCTCCATCATAATTGACGTACATGCCATGGTCATGCATAAACTCAGTCAACTCTTTAACTGGATGAGGGAACAAGAACAAACTGCCGCCAAACATCCCTATCCTAGGAGCCTTGCCGTTACTTTGCATCTCCTCTATTTTCTTCTTTGTTGCATCGACATCGATTGTCATCTCTTCCTTTGAAAAGGGATAATGCTCGATATTGAGACCGTGCACCAATCCAGCGGTGCCTGAGTGCTCTTTCTTACCGTGTGAAATGTGGCCGCCTGAGGGTATAGAAGCTGCCATCATCCAGTCGCCGGGGCTTGAAAAGGCAGAATAGATGGCAAGGTTTGCGACGACTCCGGATGTAGCCCGGCAATCGGCAAATTCAGCCCTAAATACTCTGCGCGCAAGGTCGTTGCATATCAGCTCTACTTGGTCAATGTAAATGCAGCCCGCATAGACGCGCTCGCCAGGCCACCCTTCTGCGTATCGGTTGCCAAAGTCGCACATAATAGCCTCCCTCACTGCAGGACTTGGGATATTCTCACTTGCAATGAGCGGGATTGATCTGTTAAACCATTCATGATGCTTACGCATCAGACCTAATACATCATCGTACTCCTTCCTTGCACTCATTTCAATTTGATTGACCAATTGGTTCTTTTAACTTATCGTTTTGAATATTGCAGATTTGTCAGTCTTTCCTTGTCCTTCATGATCTTGATTTAATACTGTGCCTAGCTACAACAAATAAAGGACTTAAATCTCATCGATAGCTATCTCCTGGCTCAGCCATAATGTAGTCACAAGATTGTGGCCATTTCAGGTAGGATAACAGCGAGAAAATAAACTGTACAACGATAACTGAAAACCAAGATCATCGAATGTTAATTATGTGAGCGTTGATATTTGCTAGAACGGTTTTTGGTCTGCGCCGTTTCTTTTACTTCTCTCCTCATTCTTGTTTCCTTTTTATAAGCGGAGAATATAC
>JALZFN010000281.1 GCA_030861545.1 Thermoproteota archaeon
TCAAAGGATCTAGATTCAACAGTCTTTACTTCGATTAAGGAAACGCTGGAGAACAAAGAGTTCCGTGGGACATTGGGCTCATCGATATTAGTTTATACTTTGGGCAAAGGACCAATGAAAAAGATAATGCTGCTTGGTCTCGGTACGCGTGAAAAATTCACAGACGAAACTGCACGAATCTGTGCAGGCAGGGCAGGGCAAAAAGCGCGAGAGCTGAGAGTAAAGGAATTTTCAATACTACAGTTCTCAAACTTTGACGAGGGACTCGTAGAGGCCATGACAGAGGGAGTCAGTCTTGCACTGTACTCCTTTAACAAGTATATGGAGGCTAAAGATTCAGCGACAACAATTGAAGAAGTTACAATATTGATCAATTCTGATTCTCCACGATTTCAGTCGGTTGCTGACAAGGCAAACCTTATAGTCGAGGCGGTAAATTTTGCGCGCGATATTGGCAACCTGCCGCCAAACGACTGCCCGCCGGCCCATCTGGCAAGCATCGCGTTCTCCCTGGCGCAAGACTATGGTATGAAGGTACAGGTAATTGATCGTTATGAGCTTGAGAACATGGGGATGGGGGGTATTGTTGCAGTGGGCAAGGGAAGCAATAACCCGCCCAAGCTCATAATCCTTGAATACAATGGTACAAGTGACACTCGGCAAAAACCGTACCTGCTGGTGGGCAAGGCAGTGACATTTGACACGGGCGGCATTTCGATAAAACCTGGAGAAAAAATGGATGAAATGAAATTTGATAAGTGTGGTGGCTGCACAGTTCTAGCTGTTATACGGGCAGTCGCTTCGATGAAGTTGGCAGTAAACGTGGTCGGCATTATTCCATCTATTGAAAACATGCCATCTGCAACTTCATACAGGCCAGGCGATATAATCAGAATGTATAACGGCAAAACGGTGGAAGTGCTCAACACGGATGCTGAGGGCCGCATTATACTTGCTGACGCCTTGGCATACGGGATCGCCACGTATAGTCCCAAGGCTGTAATTGATTTAGCTACACTTACTGGCGCTGCTATAATTGCACTTGGAGCCAATGTCGCCGCCGTGGTAGGCAGCAACAAGCAGCTACTGGACAGGCTGCGCAAGCTATCCGACAAGACGGGGGAAAAGATGTGGGAGCTTCCGCTCTATGATGAATATCACGAGCAGATCAAGAGCGCCTATGCGGATATCAAAAATATTGGAGGTAAACCAGGTGGAGCGATCACTGCTGCAGCGTTTCTGTCCAACTTCATTAATGGTGTCCCTTGGACGCATATTGACATTGCCGGCACTGCATGGACACAAGAAGGGACGCATGAGAAAAGTTACAACCCCAAAGGTGCTACTGGCTTTGGCGTGAGAACCCTTGTTAAACTATTGATGGAAGATGAAAAGCACCCGTCAACGTGATGAGAGTAATATATGCCTGTATTCCAGCTCAGCGCACTTGTGCGAGGCCTCGAAGAGCAAGGCTTTAGCTGCAGAATAGGAAATTTGAAGCTGGATGTCGATCAGAAGAAAAGACCGTACTTTGAGCGATGGCTTTTCAACAGGGATGGCTTTGTTCGGTTAATGAGCGGCAACATAGACTTTGTTGGAATAGAGGAAGTAGTGCGCATGGGGCCATTCTATGATATCTATTGCCTTATAGAAAACGATTTTATTGTCGACACTGATGACAATGCCCACAAGTTACTCGACGCCGCGCCGTATTACAATCTGTCTAATGGTAAGGTGACTAACATGGGATGGAGCGGTGGCGTGATCGCAAATATGCTAGCAAAAGATGCGATATTGTCAAAGGAATTTGTAAAAAATATAATGAAAGAAGAATTGAAAATGATAATGCTAAAAGCGGCAAACTATTGTTGCATCATAGAAACACAGGCATGGGAGCCGGCCGGTCTTGCATCAGCGTTTAAGGCACTAGACAGAATAGCGTATAATGTCAGGCAATTGATTCAGACGATACATCTCGGGGAGCATGCTGAGAAGTAATAATAGAAAGATGATGCCAGCACTGCTGCTTCCCGACCGCTCTCGCAGATCAGTAACACAGCAGCGACAGCAGGTTTGACTTCCGGGTTCGGAATGGGACCGGGTCGCACCCTGCCGCTATGACCGGCTTATGCTAACATTTGCGAAAGGGCTAATTTAACCTTGCTCCCACAGAAGCGGACATCCGTATGCTTATAATTTTTCTTCTCAAAAACACAGTTGTAAGAACGTGACAAACGATCTATTGTCCACCATTATATTCATAATATGTTTTTTCATCTTTACCCTTATAATCTACAATACCACACTGCTTAAGCAAAATGAAGAGGTAGGTAGTGCTTTGTTGGAGGCCTCGCAGGTATAGTTATCTATTTTATGGTGTACTTGATTTTTGGCAATAGACTGATGGCATTAGTAGTAGGCGCCAGAATTTGGATGATAACACCCAGAGTATACTCTATGCCATTGGATGGCTCAAAGTGATTGTGATTACTGTGATTACAGCGATAATGTGAATAGATGCAATTTTAGGATTCTAGCTGCCAACAGTGCCTAGCTGTTATAGTTTCTGCCTAAGCAATGAATAGCCAAGAAGCCGTGAAAACATTTCATGAACTTGATCAATGACGGTGATCCGGCCACCAAAGGCTTTTTTGATTGTTATCTATCTCAAATTTAAAGATCTGGCATCCTGATGAGTAGAAATGTGCAGATACCGAAGCATTGCTGCTTCAGAGCCGCTAAAAGGAAAAAGCCGATCTTTGAATTCATTATCAAATCAAGGCCTAACAACATCATCATGGAGCTAATCATCCTCATGATGGAACGACGCTATACTCGCAAAAGGTAAATGCATACATCTTGAGCTGTGCAACCATTTCAGGCCCTAAATTGAAGAGATCCCCCTTCATGATCACATATGCTGCAGGCTTTTTTGCTGACAAACCATTATTATGCATATACC
>JALZFN010000001.1 GCA_030861545.1 Thermoproteota archaeon
CTCTAATACAGTTGATTTTTTCGGATTGTAGTTTGCTATGATATACATGAAATGGTTATGTTTCATATCATGCCATCGAACTTAATGAATAGAGATAATAGAACAGACGAGAGCCACAATGGTAGAAGAACCAAAGCAACAGCAGCGGCTGCCCTACCCATGGCAGGGATAATAGCCGCTGTAGCGCTTCTGTCAGGACTACCACTATCCCTCTTCAGTACATACACGCAGCCAGCCATAGCGCAGCAGCAAAACATGACAGGTACAAATGCTACAACAGGTGGCGGCGGAGGTAGTGCACAGCCTTCTTCAGCTTGTTCTCCAACACAAACAGGAGGCGGAGGCAGCCAGAATGCCACTACTAATAGTACAGCTGGAGGAGCAGCAGGAGCGGCAGCAATAGGAGGAGGAAATCAATCAACAACATCAGAGGTAAGACTGCATATAGAAGAAGCATGTATGGCTGCCCAGAATAACGATATGCAAGGTGTGTTAATGCACTTGAATCTAGCCCTAAATGTATTACAAGCTAGTGGCACACAGGGTGGCAACATGACATCCACTGCAGGTGGTAATGCCGCTGCAACAGGCAGTGCCGGAACAACTGCCGGCAATCAAACTGTCGGCGGCCCACTTTCCCTATATGGTGGTGGAGGCGGCCAATAGAACCTCGACAATAATAATAGAGGCAAAACCTCTCTATCTTTTTCCTCTCCTAATTTTTTTGCTCTGTTGTTATATTTTCTAAGTTATAGATTCTTGCCTTTTTACAATTGTAAGCTACTCTTGCTTTATAGTAAGGAATCCATACCCTAGTTGTAGAGTGCCAACAGATCATAAAGATGATGTAGGACATGTGCGTAATGGTAGCCTCAGCATCAACAGCCTGCGATGGCAAACAGCAAAGCATGCTCTCAGATGCTTGATTGGATGCAATATTGGTGAAGCTGCAGGAGCTGCAATAGGATTTGTTCTTGGTTGGGACATGACCTCGACACTTGTACTAGCAGTAGGGCTTGCTTTTGCAATAGGATATGCCTTTACAATAATCCCAATGCTCAAGACATTACCATTTAGACAAGCAGCAAGAGTTACAGTCATTGGCGATACAGCAAGCATTTCTGCAATGGAAATTACTGAAAACTCACTCGCATTTATCATACCAGGCTTTATGCATGCTGCAATAACGGATGCATTATTCTGGCTAGGTCTTGGAATAATACTGCCAGCGGGATATACAGTTGCATATCCAGCCATGTATTGGGCTATGAAGCGCGAACAGGAAAAAGGAGAAGGGATGCAAAGGCATCATCATCATCACTGATGTGGCACCACACTTCTATGCCTATCCACTTTCTGTCTGACATGTCCGCGCCTATATACTGAGAGCAATGTACCAATGCAATAAGGTCTAGCCAAATACAAAAGTGTAAAATATAAAATTATCAGAGCGCGGGATGATTTCTATTTCGTGCGTTTCGGGCTTGTCTGTCATGACCAAATTGTGTATGAATGGCCATTCTATAATGGCAACGCTAATGTTTCCCTCAAGCTTAGCGTCTCTGCCCAACTGATCTTTTGAGAGGTAGTTACCGTTAAGCTTGATCTCTATCTTGCCTTGCTTGCCGTCAGACGTTCCAACTATAGCGTGCACCCGCTTAGCAGCATTGTACTTTATTATAACGGCTGCATTCTGATCCTTACCGCCGGGTCCCCCATATTGCACCCCCTCACGCTGCCATATCCACCTCCCACGCAGATATACAAGATTGACATCGTGCAAACCCGGATCGACGACTACATTTAGAGCGTCAGGTTTGAGCGTTTGGTTGTTGCCAAAGCGCCGGAGGCGGGAATACCCTACACATATCTCTGGAGCCATCCCGTAAAAGTGCATGCCATAGACATCATAAATCTCGTCTTTGGGATCGTCTTGCTCTTTTTCTTCCATTGGCTTGTTCCCCGCTTCTTGCAGTAACTCGACAACAACGTCCTCAAAATCTTCTATGCCACCGTACCCGGCGTGCTCATATCGAATGAAGCCAGTGTGATCTATAAAGACATGTTTTGGCCAGTACATGTTGCCATAAGCTTCCCAGGTCTTGTTGTTGGTGTCAAATGCAACGGGAATATCATTGACGTTATATCGAGAAAGTGCGCGGTTGATGTTAGTGTGATCGGTAGCGAAATGATACTCAGCTGAATGAGCCTGAAGCACTTGTAGCCCGTACTTTCCATATTTTTGCTGTAGGCGCCTCATTATTGGTATAGTGCGGAGACAAAAAATGCATGTGTATGTCCAGCAATCAAGGAGTATCACCTTGCCCCTCAATTCTTTGATGGATAGCGGCTTCGAGTTTGTCCAGCCTGTTATATTTTTTAATTCTGGGGCAGGGATCGCCGGGATAAGATCCATTTCTGCATCTTGGACAGAACAAGACAGAATATAACTGTTAGATTCTTTCTGTTTTTTTGTCTCCGATCACTTACAAATCATGCTAGCTGCAGCCATGTATGTCCCGGTGCGTGGCGCAGTAATGCGGAGGTCATAATAATAAAACAACAGAGAATGGTCAAGTGGTAATATTTATGGTAATATTTAGAAGTCAAAGGAGCATGGTGATAATACAATCTTGCTTTAGGAGTGTCATACCATCAGTGTCATACCATCAGGGGCTCTAGGAAGTTGGATGAAAATTAGTTCGAATCTAAAAGTCTAGCATTACTGAAATTTTGTTGGACATCCAATAGCTCAACGTTACAAAATAATAAAATGAAAAAACATCAATGTTAAGAAGGAAGAGGGGAAGTTCGTGAGTCTATGTTAAGAAGGGCCAGATAATGGGAAGCATGATGTGATAAAGATAAGCAAGATTGATTTACTCCATTGAGAATCTTTTTTCGTGTTTTACGAACTAACCATGCTTACCCGCTTCTTTATAATGGAATTAAGTATCTCTTTAGAATCTAGAGCACTACTTCTTGTACCGTCTTCTATTATGATAGTGTTTGTCAATTTTTTTTCGATGATGTTTGATATACTGTTGGCGAAATTTACCTTGCCCTTGCCTAATGTCCTATGATCGTCTATTATACCGTTTGTATCGACCGCGTGGAAATGAATTGGCTCAGATATCTTGGATAAGTCCGTATTTTGTCCGGTTCTTATTAGGTTATGCGCAGTATCTATACCGCGGATCACATTAGTTAAATTCCCTTTTCCATAAGAAATATTGTTATAATTAATAGCATCTGAATAATGTTCTTCAAACACAATCTCGATACTTCTCCCGTTGATCTTCTTATCTGCCGCGTACTTGGCAATTTCGACAAGTGATCGCATGAAGCATGCTTCTATCTTTTCTTTTCTCATTTGCCGATAACTCTTCAGAGCAGGAGCCAAAATTCCATAGGTTTGGACTATGCTGCACCCTAGAACATATCCTACTTTATTAGCGCGTTCTGCCCTTATGTTAAAGAAAGCAGGCAAATCACTGAAACTGTGCAGAACCATTCTTGAAATTCCAATAGCTTCCATATAGTCAAGCGTTTTCCATGTGTATTCAACCGCCTGTTTTCTTTCTTTCTGGTTTTCTGAATCAATACTTGGCCGAAAAAGTGTCTTATGAAGAGAATTAATCATGTGCTTGTCTGCACCATATTCATGCATCAGGCTCAAGCAATCTGGATTGACTTGTATAAGGCAACGGAGATGGTCCTCGCCGAGTTCTATTCCAGAAAATCCATCTTCATGGGCCAACTGAATAGCCTGCAGCGCATTGGCACTAGTTACATAAGGAGCCACGGAAGTGATAATCTTAGGAAGTTGCTGATGCATATTTGGCGCTCAGCTAAACCTCCCCGATAAATAAGAAGAAAATGTCAGCATATACACAACTTTGTACATTCGCCTGAATAAAGATATTGATAAATAAATCTATAAAATCAAAACCTACAGGGTTCAGATGTTTCTGATTGAGGAGAAATCAGCATGGTCAATCAAGCTGAGCCTATCAAACAGCGGCTAGAGCAGGCCGTCAACGATAATCCCGAAAAATTTAGATCAATGGCATATACTTTGAACAGTGGTAGCCGAGTAAATCCCGAATCACTTGTCACTAGACTCTAACAAGGATACATCTCTTAAGTAAAATCACGGATCTATCCGGGCCAAAACGCGTAGTATATTTGGAAACTACTGTGAAAAACTGGAGTCAATGGACCACTTCAAATCCCTTACATTATTTTTTACATGTGCTATAGTTGATAACTTGCAAAGTCTCCTTGCACTATCGAAACGCACGATTGTGCACTGCTCAAAATCAGCAATGTCATATCTTTACCAGTATTCTGCAGTATTCTGCAAATCTTTTCGATACGGCTGAACTTATGAGTACAGTCGGCTTCGGCAATACTAGATATTTGGGATACCTCTCCTATCTCCAGCAGCTTAGGCAACAGTCAGTAAAATACCTCTGCCTTTTGTACGAGGGCCCATCCATGTACCATCCATGAAGCTCTAAATGTGTTAGTGGCTGCGAGATCTTCCAAATTCCTTGGACCTGTTGTAGCGAATTGCCAGTACTGTTAGTGCTGCGACGGATATGGATATCAGGATGGTTCCCAGCATGATGTGGGCAGGATGGACAAGCCCGAATCCTGCGCCGGAAGCTATGTGAATTTCATGAGGCGCTGACTTGTAAAAGAGACCTATTCCGATTACTGCTCCTGCTATAAGCATGTGCTTCATCGGAACGCCGGCCCTGGCCGCTACTGCAATTACAAGTACAAGGCCGAGGCCGTATAGCAAGTCGGCAAGAGGCACTACTGACGTGATGCCTGATTCTATGTCGATGACTCCTCCCAACACTAGCCCGATGCCGATAAACCCTAGCACAAATCCAACCAAATGGATCGCTAGGCCCGTTATCCCGTAATTGCGTACCTGCCTTGCAAGGCTAATTGACTGCTCGGGCAATTCTTTCTAGAGCCTCCCTGGTACCTTCTGCAATGTATTCCCTTACCACGCCTCTAAACAAAAGAGGAATACCTGACAGCTTGACATCCCATGAAACACTGACTTTTGTTTTTTCGTTGTCGCTTCTGGATGGGATCAGGGAGATAATCCTGTTGCCTATCATTGGGCCTTCAGTGAGCCGTACCTCTACTGTTTTTTTAGGATGCAGCTTCACGATCTGGCGGCCTTTTGAGGTTCTGTCGCCCACTGGAACCTCTCTTTCTATGATGTTGCCATCCCTTCGGATATTGTAGACAGCATGCAGATCTCGCCAGTATCCCGGTTCGCTGCCCACGTCTGAGACGATGTTCCATACTCGGTCAAGGGATGCAGGGATGTCCTGGCTGATGTTAATCTCAACCATAGTTACTAGCCCTCCTCAGGTTGAGGGTTAACTCTACGTCCCCCATCCGAAGCCATGCATCCTGCTCAGTCCGTGCGATCCTCCAAATCCCTGTCCGCTCCAGGGCCCAAACATCATCGGGTGGCCAAAGGAGCCAAATGATTGACCGTCGGAGGTGTAAAGCACGTTGCCATTTCCAGCATCGACTACCACCACGTGCCCTGTCTGATTTGCGGTGTTTGCCACAAAGAACGTGTATACAAGATACCCCTGCAC
>JALZFN010000002.1 GCA_030861545.1 Thermoproteota archaeon
CTGGTACAAGTACCTAAGTCAATTTTATTTTCTCTCCTTGAAACCCGGCTAGACGGTTAGACACTCGTATCGTATCATTTAATAGGTGTGGAGTGACGCCATCGCTGATGCGAACAAAAGACGTCCTGACGTTTGCGGCAGTAGCGATGCTCATTGGAACGATAGTCTCCATGACTACCACCTCCGGTGCATTCGCTACGCAAGTAACAGAAAATTCAAGCAATAGTAATGATAACAGTAATAGCAGCAGCGACGACTGCCAAGATAATAACTCAGCAGGCGACAATGCAGATAGTGCAACTGCGGCAACTTCTGATAGCGATAATGCTGCAACAAACGACGATGCTGATGAGCAAGGTGACAACGATGTAAATGATCAAGAAGACACAGATACTGGAAATAAAGACATAGGAGAAGCAAATGATGACGAAGAACAGAATGATGGCACTACAGCATCGACATCACCTAACGACAACGCAGCAGATCCCACTGATCAGTTCCCTCTACCTAAGTTTGATCCGTGCAACTATAGCAATGATGGGATCGTGGATAATCCATACTTTACTCTTACTCCAGGGACCACATTTACGTACGAAGGTCAAACCGAAGACGGGACTGAAAAGAATATCGTCATAGTGACTGACGAAACAAAAGAAATCCTAGGAATAAACGCAACAGTTGTGTGGGACAGGGTCTGGCTAGAAGATGAACTGATCGAAGAGACCTTTGACTGGTACGCTCAGGATAAACAGGGTAACGTCTGGTATCTGGGAGAAGATTCAAAAGAGTACGAAAATGGAGAGGTCGTTAGCACTGAAGGTTCTTGGGAAGCTGGAGTTGATGGCGCCAAGCCTGGAATTATAATGGAAGCTGATCCTCAAGTAGGGGATTCATACAGACAAGAGTACTATCCAGGGCATGCAGAGGATCAGGCTGAAGTAGTTTCTCTGAATGAAACAGTTAAAGTTCCATTTGGTACTTTCACAGATTGCCTTGAGACAAGAGACTCTACTCCGCTGGAGCCAACAACGGGAGATGAAAACAAGTACTATTGTACAGATGTAGGCGGAGTAGTCTTGGAAGTAGCGATTGAAAGTGGAGAAAGATCGGAGCTGGTTAATTTCAACGATAGTGGCGATACAGCATCCACACCAGATAACGATAATGCTGCAACAAACGACGATGCTGATGAGAAAGGTGACAACGATGTAAATGATCAAGAAGACACAGATACTGGAAATAAAGACATAGGAGAAGCAAATGATAAAGAATAAGCGCAACCTGCAGAACTAGAAAGATAACTGGAAAAGCTAGCACTGCCGGCACTCTCTTTTTTTCTCTATCCAAATTAACTAAGGCTGAATCAGAAAAAGAGCTCATTACATCATTGCGCCCTCTGTCCCGTGTGCTTTCGTCCGAAGGTAAATGGGAATCATGCTGACAATGCAGGAGAAGACCAAATTGCTTGGACTGTCAATACAGCTGAAGCAGCAAAGACAAAATAAGATCTGAGGATAATAATATGCGTAAACGAGGAGCTGATGAAAGGAATTTTCTTTATTGAGGATGTAGAGAAGTCAGATAATGACTTGAGATATCGCTTCCTGAATGTGTAAAAGAAGCGTAGCTCTCTTCGATATGCTTCGAGATCTACTGCTAACCTACCAACAACAGCAGTCTAGTAATAGACCGCCCATCATGGTAGTAGGCACTATTGGGACACATCATGAAGAAATTGCGACTTTCAGGAAAAAAATAGATTCAATAGAAGGCAAACTGGAACTCATTCTTCAATTACTTGATGAAAAGATAAAGAATAAACAATGACGACGTCATCATCCACAATCAGCTTATCATTATTAGAACAAGCCGACGAGCTGGCAAGGATGCGATCCTGGACTAGGGCTTTTTCGCTCGGCATAATGTATTGTGCTGCTGAAAGGGAGGAAAGACAAAAGGAGGCCGATCTGTGCATGGTGCTCTTGCAAGAAGAGCTTAAGAAGAATCGAGGAACTGATCGCTGTTAGAACTGGAGCGGGGCTTTGAAAATAGCCAGAAATAACAGAATAATGTCTATGGATAGCAATGTATGTTGGGTAGGACTGAAGAGGGAAGAGGGTGGTAGCTTAGGTGATTCTGATTCGAAGCTTGGCTGCAGGGGCTTCCTATAGAGAGTGAGAGAGACAGGAAAAGCAAAGAAATGTCATATTAGTTAGGTTTGGACTTCTGACTCTGCATGTAGTCATACAATTTTTTACAGATTTTTCCCTC
>JALZFN010000010.1 GCA_030861545.1 Thermoproteota archaeon
ATTCCTATATTGACCTAAACTATCTGCAACAAGTCTATCTGTCGAAAAGATCCTTGAAGAGAATTCATTGGTCGCTTGTTGTGATGGTGGAAGAGACGCAAAATAAATCTGAAATTCATTACCATCCGGCCTAAGCACATCAATCTGGAGTGCTGGCTGCGTGTTACCATACCTCGCAGCGTAAGTCATCATAAAGTCGCTTGGATATGAATCATAATCGAAATTGACAGTATAGGAATAATTCACAATGCGCACACCGTTATCTACTGACGTCGACTTGGCCGCTTCCTTTGCGGTCATAATGATATGCTCTGGCATCTTTGGTCCGAGCAAGTTCACCCAAGCCGGCTTAGCCGACTTAGGCAGGTCAATCCAAAAGTTAGGGTTATTCCATTGTGCAAAGGAATTAAGCGGGATTGCCGCTACCGCATAAATTGTCATCAAAATAAGGCCAAACAGTATCGCAAGGCCAGCAAGGCCGCTCTTTGAGCGCTTGAATTCCTTAATGATGCCGGATGCGGAAAGGACTTCTACAGAAGTCGTCGTCATGTGACTTTCACCCTTGGATCAAAATATGCATAGATTATGTCGGTAAAAAATACCGTGACGATGAAAATGAGCGTGGATACATATGTCAGCCCAATTATTATTGGAATGTCAAAGAAGCCTATTGCCTGATAATACAAGCTGCCTATACCTGGCCAGCCAAATACTGCTTCTACAGTTATTGCACCGCCAAAGGAACTGGCGAGGCTCAAGGCTACTACGGTGATAATAGGAGGAGCGGCATTCTTTAGAGCATGAGAATATAGGATCCTCTTATCTGATATGCCTGCAGCCCTCTTGGCCAAGATATAGTCCTCGCCTAGTATTCCAACCACAAAATATCTGACAATATATGCCCACGAGCCAAAACCCACCATCACTATTGTTATCAAAGGCAAAAGCATGTGATAAAGCAGATCCAAAGGATAAGAGGGATCAGCAGGGGAAGTGAGAGGAGTTGCACGCGCTGGAAAAATATGATAAATAAATGCAAAGGCAAAGATCATAAGCATACCTACCCACCATGTTGGAAAGCTGCCGCTAAATACTGCAAAAGCAGCGTTTATCCTATCCCATATAGAGCCGGCGCGACTGGCCACAAAAGAACCAAGGTAAAGACCGATTACAGTAATAATTAGAGTTGAAGTTGTAAAGAGCAATACTGTCTTCGGCATCCTTTCTAATATGATATCACGTACATTGGCCGAACCGCTGTCGCTTGTAAGATAGTTAGACTTGCCTAGGTCAAGCACCATGACCTTAAGGATAGTATTTGTAAACCGCTTCGGAGCATACCATGGCTCATCAAGCCCAATTGTCTTGATTTGGAGGTCTGTTCTTTGGTTTATGAAGTTTTGGCGCTCCTGGGTGTTTTGGAACTTTATGTTACTATGGTTTACTTCTTCAATGACGGAGAATCTTATTGCATCAAGCAATATCTTGTCCATTGTAGGACCAAGAAGGCTTACCGTAAGAATCAAGGTCGAAAACAGTACTATTATCATGTTTATCGAGCGTTTTATGATAAAACTAGAAAAGCCTCCCAACTACACTTAGCGCCTCACAGTAACATACTTGCTACCGAAAGTCATACCGCCAGCAAATGTGCGATACACTGGGAACAAGTATTGCCGGCGGCGGCCGAGAAAAGAGCCGTATCCAATAACATAATGAGTAAGGAACTGTTCTTCGCTAGAAAACATTGCAGTATAGCAGTAACCAAGCTTCAATAGGGAACGCCATAGAAACAAGAGCCCTCGCGATCGGTATTGTGCAAGCAGTGTCAAAATCCCTCTGAAGACGATTGGAAACCTAGCCGGAGGCAGGGACGGTGCCGCTCTGATCTCATTTGCAATATCGCGTTGAGGCCGCTGCCAAGGTCCAAGCGAATTGGCTGCAATGTGTTTTCGTATGGCAAATTTCACTTTTTGAAATAACACGTCCAACCCATGTTCCATATTAAACCGGAGCCGCAGCTGCTTCTTGCTCTCATAGCTGGTAACCCGAAAGCTGATTCACTATTAGATGCAAATCAAGATATTGATAAATGTTATCTACCATGCGAGGTTGCAAGAAATTAACCCTCCGCCGACTGATCATTGCTTGTAGTCTGATTTGTGCCAGTCCCAGGCACAACAAGAATTGTGTTTGAAGAAATGGCTGGGCGGAGCGCTTCATTGCTAGTTGCAAAAATCTTTACCTGGTTCGGACCTGCTGATAGCTTTGAAGTCATGTCTGCAGTCAGGTCAATACGGAATTGACCTGTGTTGTTCTGCTGACCCTCTCCTCTGATTACTACTATCCCGTCCTTGTTTGAAACGAAATAGTTGACGGATGCATTACTGCTTGGCTGGCCGGCAACGTCAACATTTACCATCAGCGATGTGGGTTGGCCCATACTCACCACCCGGGGTACGTCAACGGAGGTAATGCTAGCGAGCCGAGGCGTCTCATACAGAGACCAGTGGCCCGTCTCAAATGGGTATGATGAATCCCTAAATGCCTTGATGGTAATTGTTCCACCTGCTGGGTTAAAACTATCAAGATAGAACGCGCCATTGCTGATTATTGCGTGACCATGGTTGTTGATCCAATTGATACTTGCGTCATAGCGCCTGATCGCGTCTTGGACGGTTACGACACCTTTAAGCGCGGCCGGAACAAATTGCTCACTCTTCATTTTTTGAAGCTCTTCTTTGATCAGATCTGCATGCTCTTTTACGATTGGATCGTACCAGCCTACCCCCATGGCTTGTGCTTCGCTTCTAGAATATGCTAGCTTACCATTCATGACCAATCTTTCAGATGCTGCAGTTATCTCCCACGGCTCAGTCGGAAACAATACACTAGAGCCTGCTATCTCTTTCTCGTCGTAATGCCAAATGTCATTATAGCTTTCGATTATGTCTGGAGAGATGTACCGGGTTCCCTTTGAAAGCTTGAGGGCTTCACTTGCTGTCGCGGTATATTCCGGGTCTACCGTTCGATCTTCAGGACCGAGATCCGTCCCCCATTCAGAAGAAAAATAGTCTGCGTACATCATATCAGATACGTCCATGGGAATGCCATTATGCCATTTTGAATAGAGCGGCTTAAATGCGACCTTGCTTGTAGCATTAGTACCA
>JALZFN010000021.1 GCA_030861545.1 Thermoproteota archaeon
AAGGCTGTCGTTATAGGATGTTCAGTCTCAACAAAATGTCTCGTTGCATGTCTTCCAGTTGAGGAGCCATAACAACTGACATGATCCCGTGTCAGGCAAAGGCGGCGGGCAATCCATCCGGTTTCCTCTTCCGCACATTCATCACACACTTCCGTTCTAGATGTAATATTATTATTGGCTTGAGCTGCGTGGCAGCAAGTCTTCTGCTCCCGATCCACTTATCTTATCCTGAGATATCTCTTCTCCTACTTATCCCTTACTTAAAGAACTAAAAATTGTCTTATGGTGAACATACATATCGTTTATCTTGAAAACACTACTGAACTGTATAACGGTCTTGTCTCTTCCCCCAAGATACTATAGTTACAGACATGAAAATAGTTTGTCGCAAGAATATATACAGTTCGCGGGCTTGTATGACGCTTGCTATCAGAATGTTAGTGTATTCTTAATTGGGTCATCATCTTGTCCTGCAAAGGTTCTTTTCCTTGTGGTCCTGAAAGTGCATCTGGCAAAAATCGTTGTCGCATTCATAACAGTGCCAACCAGATATGGTATAACAAACTACGCACTTGCCGATAGGTTTATTGTAGTCGTAGTCTTTCCTCTGTTTTGAAGAGGAAGGTTGTTTTTGTTGCCTTGGCTGTGCCTTCATATACATATTATGCCTCAGATAACCAAATAATATGAAAGTGCATTTAGTATAGGACCTCAAACATTACGCACAGAATTAGCGCAGTAAGCCAATAACTCCCATTTCACAGCTCTATTATTTAAGTATTGATGGTTGATCTGAACATTTATTTATCTTTCAGAAATGCTATCGATCCCCATGCCTTCAGCCAGAGGCAAAACCCTCATTGAAGTTACCGTCGTGGGAGCTGATCGCAAAGGAGTTGTAGCCGACATTACTAACTTTATCTTCAGTAACAGTGGAAATATCGAAAAAATAAACCAGAACGTTGTCCGTGGCCTATTCGGCATGCAGCTTGAAGCATCCTTTGCAGAGGGAATCTCCCGGAATCAGATTGACAAAGGCCTTAACCAGCTTGCCAAAAAGCTGTCAATGGAAATAAAGGTTCACTACCAAGAACCCAACCGCCTTCAAAATGTCGCCATCTTTGTGAGCAAGGAACCTCACTGCCTTGCCCGCTTACTGGACGCCAAGAAAAAAAACCAAATAGAAGCCAATATCCCGGTCATTATTGGAAGCGACGTTATGCTGAAGTCAATTGCAGATAATAGTGGTATACCCTTCCACGCAGTTGTTCATGCAGATCAGGCCGAGGCTGAGAAGAGGATTCTTCACCTGATTGAGCAGTATGACATCGACTTGATAGTCCTCGCAAGGTATATGCGCATACTGACACCGAACTTTGTCTGGCGCTATCCCAATAGAATAATCAACATTCATCCATCGCTTCTGCCTGCATTCCCTGGTGCATATGCATATGTTCAGGCTTATGAGAGGGGGGCCAGGATAATAGGATGCACTGCGCACTTCGTAACCGAAGATCTTGACCAAGGTCCAATAATACATCAAGAGTCATTCAAGGTATCGACACATGACAGTCTTGACACCATCCAGAAAAAAGGTCAAGAGCTTGAGGCGGCGGTGCTTCTTGAGGCAGTCAAGCTATACCTTGAAGACAAACTTGAAGTATACTGGGGCAGGGTCTACATTAAAGAAGAGATAAATGATCGGCCAAAAAGAACAAAAACTAGTTAACGGGCGCAAGCCTGCTTATCGCGTGATGTCATTGCCAGTCTTTGGCATGAATGAACATGATTTTAGAATTGGACTCAAAAGAATCAGGCGAGCTATAATACCGGTGGGATCGCTTGAGCAACATGGCGCTCATCTGCCGCTATCAACCGATTCAATTATCGCTGAATATTTTGCGAGGATGGTTGCAGAAAAGATTGGGGCATTTGTTATGCCAGTATTCTCGTACGGTGTTTCATTTGAGCACAAACCCATGTTCAATGTGTCGCTTCGGAACTCGACGTTGTCTACAATGATATGCGACGCATGCACGTCACTTGCAGAAATGCGGATAAGGCATATAATTGTCGTTAATGGCCATCATGGCAATACGGGGGCATTGCAGTATATTTCCCAGGAGCTGCATAATAAGATAGCTAGGAACGTAAATGTTCACGCTATCCACTACTGGCAAATGATGAGACGTGACTTTGACCATGCAGGTGAAGTTGAAACCTCGCTTGTATTAGCAATTGCGCCTGAACTAGTGCATATGAATAGAGCCATGCCAAATTCCAAAAAGCTGTCAAAGTCAAGGGCAGCTTATAGCAGTATCACCAATGTGCCTGGCTCCTTTCCAAAGATCACAGGCAATGGTGTTTGGGGAAATCCAAGAAAGGCTACTGCTGCAAAAGGGGAAAATTTGATAAAAGAAATTACATCTAACCTGGCTAGGACAATAATTGAGCTTGAGTGAAAATGAAGATCATACTGCAGTCATCGTTTAGTCTAGACGGAGAAAAAGTTAAGCATCTTTGCGCTAACGCAGCGAGCTGTCTAGTCTTGAATTCGCTGCTTCTCTTCGGAGGTCGCCGTTGGCGACTAAAACTGTCCATTGATTTATCATGTATTATTCCCATGATATTGAACTATCTATGTCCCAAGAGAAAAATTTTATATAAGAGGCGGCTTAAGGCTTCCGCGTTTTCATATGCTGGATAGTAGAAGATCTTAAATTACTCTTAGAAGAAGATACGCGTACTATAGAAAGGTGATATATGGTCTATGTCAATACAACAACCACAACAACAACCTTTACCTATTGTCCTTTTAAAAGAAGGAACCACTGAAACAAAGGGCAACCAGGCACAGAGAAACAACATCACTGCTGCAAAGACGATAGCAGAGATGGTACGTACAAGCCTTGGCCCAAGGGGAATGGACAAAATGCTTGTAAACAGCCTTGGTGATGTAACAATAACAAATGACGGCGCTACAATTCTAAAGGAGATAGACGTTCAGCATCCAGCAGCTAAGATGATGGTTGAGATTAGCAAGGCAACAGACAATGAGGTGGGAGACGGCACGACCTCTACAGTGCTTCTTGCTGGGTCTCTGTTATCCAAAGCGGAAGATCTGATAGAAAAAGATGTTCATCCGACCGTCATAGTCGACGGCTATAAAATGGCAAACGACAGAGCCATTGAAATTCTAAAGGAGGCATCAACGAAAGTTGATCCAAGTGACAGACAAATGCTTGGCAAGATAGCGCGGACAAGCATGGCCTCCAAACTTGTATCTGTGAACGCTGACCCATTATCTAAGATAGTAATTGACGCAGTTCTCGCAGTTGCAGAAAAGGTTGGTGATATTAATTTAAAAGTAGATACCGATAACATTAAGGTCGAAAAGAAGGCAGGCGGATCAATAGAGGATACAAAGCTGATTAAAGGCATAGTACTTGACAAAGAAGTTGTCCACACAGCTATGCCAAAGCGTGTTGAGAACGCTAACATAGCCTTACTAAATGCCGCCTTAGAGATCGAAAAGACAGAGATGAGCGCGGAGGTTCACATCTCCGATCCACAACAAATGAAGATGTTCTTAGAAGAAGAAAACCGCATGCTGAAGTCAATGGTAGATAGAATATCGGCCGCAGGCGCAAACGTGCTTGTTTGTCAGAAGGGGATCGATGACTTGGCGCAGCATTATCTTGCAAAGGAGGGGATACTTGCGGTCAGAAGAGCAAAAGAAAGTGATATGAATAATCTGGCAAAGGCCACTGGTGGCAGGGTGCTATCTAATATCGACGAACTTTCAGCCGCCGACTTGGGGTTTGCTGCGCTAGTAGAAGAGCGCAAAGTGGAGACTGACAAGTGGGTCTTTGTTGAAGGATGCAGGAATCCTAAGGCTGTTTCTATCTTGGTGCGAGGCGGATCTCAACGCGTTGTTGATGAGGCTGAGAGGTCAGTCCATGATGCCATAATGGCTGTCAAAGATGTAGTAGAATACCCATACATTACTGTTGGCGCAGGCGCTCCTGAAGTCTACATATCGCAAAAGATTAGGGAATGGTCCAATTCGCTATCAGGAAGATCCCAGCTAGCTGCAGAAATGTTCGCCGACAGTGTAGAAGAAATTGCAATAGCGTTAGCAGAAAACGCAGGAATGGACCCTCTGGATACTCAGGCACAGCTTCGAGCTAAATCAGCATTGGCCAAGCCCAAATATGGTGTAGATGTAATCAATGGTAAGGTCGCAGACATGGCTGCAAAAGACGTTTACGAACCACTGAAAGTAAAGGAACAGGTAATCAACGCTGCTACAGAAGCATCATCTATGATCTTGCGAATAGATGATGTAATTGCTGCATCAAAGCCTAAAGGGAGCCCTCCTGGACCTGGCGGTGGTGCTGGCCCTGACATGGACATGTAAACCCATCCTCATCTAAATTTCCAATTCCTTTTTTGCTCTTTTTTATTCGAATGGTTCAAAAGACATCATGAGCGCTAAAGAAATCTTAGGCTGAACCACCAGTACGAGATGAAGAGCTCTGTGATGTGTTTTCAAATACTGCAGATTGTGTGAACTCTGGTTCATCTGCCAAATTTCTCCGCGTTCTATAGAATGTGCCATTATCTTGTAAGAGGCCTCGCAATGAGCCTATTACAAATGCAGGCGTTGTAAGCGCGCTAACCGCAAGCAAGCTCAACAAATCTTTGGTGCCATAACATCTTATATCTCGACAAATTCCGACTGCCCGAATACTGAGTACCACAGCTACTGCCAAATTCGCAGCCTGTAACGAGAACGGAAGTCCAAACACATGCATCAATTGCTGGCTACTATAATTGCCTGATAGGAACATGACAATTAAGATCATGTTGATTATTTCTATGGCTAAAATAGAAATAAACTTTGTATATTGTAAGCCATTCAAAAATAACTCAACTTTGTCGACCAATGAGAGCGTTTTGTCATGTGCTATTCGGCTGATTCTTCTGCGTAAACCTCTGGTATGACCCTCGCTAACCCTCATCCTTTGCATAAAGTATGCACCAAAATCAGTAGTTGCTTCGCAGTATGAAACCAATTCCTTATCAAAGATGATTTTTGGTCTTGATGAAACCTGTTCGAGCTTAGGCAAGTAGACGTTCTTGGTAGGCTTGTTGGAAATTTGTTCAGCCTCACCACGGCCAGATATTAAAATACGTGGAGACAATGGCTGAGGAGGGCAGTATAAATCTATTGTCAAGTCCCAATCTTCGCACAAATCATTGGAAAATTTGATACATTTGATTACATCCGCTCTTATCATAAAAAGACTTCCTGTTATCTGCACTGGCAGATTGAGAATATCCTTTGCAGCAAATTCAATCATATTTCTTTGGGAAAGCCTAAAATCGATTGCCCGCGCGAGCCAGTTGCCCCGCTTCGCCTTAGTCCACCATTCATTGTCCGCTTCTGGGTTGCTCTTTGAAATGGGGAAGCCTTGGATAGCTAGTATCGGGACCCCTTTCTCATTGAAAATTGACTGCTTTTCTATGAATCGAGATACAAACCTTTCCATGGTATCCTCCAGTAAAATATTGTCTGCATCAACCACCAATACATTAGACGTTCTTGTGTCTATATGCTCGAGAGCAACATTTAACGCCCCTCCCTTCCAGCCGTCTCTATTATTCCTATGAATTACCTTTAAATTCCAGAAATGAGCCAGCATACTTTGTATTTTTTGATACGTATCATCATTAGAGTCGTCTATGATAATGATTTCAAATCGATTAGCAGGGTACGTTAGACTAGATAATGATCTGAGAAGCCTTTCAATAACAATAGACTCGTTATGAGTCGCCACAAGTATTGAAATGAATGGACATTTATCATCAGAAGAGTGCTCGGCAGCGGCATCCTGAAGGTCGGTACGCTCAAAGCCACTGGAAATATCGTGCTGATCATGTACTGACACAGACATATATGCTGTCAACGGCATATTCGCATCGGCTTTGGCTATGTTGCGTATCTCGTCTTCCTTTTTCTTCGGCTCAAGTTTGTGGTATATTTGGGAAGTGTGAAGATGGGTATTACCAATATTATTATCTTGTCGCCTTCGCCCACTGTTTGCTCTTGCTCTTGAAACCACGCTGACAAAGATAATTGATCTTATGGAGTATATCGAAACGACTAGGATCAAAAGCGTAGATGCCCAGGCCAAAGCATCAAGGATCAAGGCTGATGAGTGTACTTCAACACAATTATAATGGCGTTCGACAAAAAATTCTGCTTCTGATTGCAGGTTGATTGTATCATAAAAATAAAGAGTATAATCCAACTGACGTGATATTCAGTTTGATCATATGAGGTAATCTTCTTAGGCGATCTGTAGAGTCTAATAAATACAAAGATCTTCTCTATTATTTTCTGTAGATATGCCTAAAAAAATCAAGGTTGCTATAGCCGGAGTTGGAAACTGTGCTTCTGCATTGATACAGGGTACAGTGTATTACGGTAACAATGGGAAGGGTAAACCGGATGATTCTATTGGACTTACTGCATTCAACTTGGGAGGTTATGAGCCAGGAGATATTGAATTTGTGGCCGCGTTTGATGTTACTGATTCCAAAGTCGAAAAGGATCTCTCTAAGGCAATTTTAGCAGAACCAAACAATACAGTAACGATAGCCAACGTAGAGGAGTTGAATGTCATTGTTCAAAAAGGAGAAGTTTTAGATGGTTTAGGAAAACACTACCGGGAAAGGGTACGGTTGTCTGAAAAGTCTCCTGCCAATGTGGCCAAGGTGCTGAAAGATGCTGGAGCCGAAATTCTTCTTAACTACCTCCCTGTAGGGAGCAGGCAGGCAACAAGATACTATGCCGAAGCTTGCCTCGATGCAGGTTGTGCATTTGTCAATGCGATCCCCGTTTTTATCGCATCCAATGCGAAATGGCAGCAAGCATTTCAAAATCGTGGATTACCATGTACCGGAGACGACGTTATGAGCCAGCTTGGTGCCACTGTTGTTCACAAAACGTTAGTCAAGCTGTTTGTAGACCGCGGAGTTAAGGTAGACCAAACATATCAGCTAAACATTGGGGGTGATATGGATTTCTACAATATGCTCGACGAGGAACGACTCGAGGACAAAAGGGTAAGCAAGACAAGTGCAGTAGCAGCGATGGCACCCTATGAAATACCAATGAGAATCGGACCATCAGATTTTGTGCCATTCCTGGCTAACGACAAAATATGCTACATATCTATGAAAGGAAGATATTTTGGCAATATTCCCGTAGAGCTTGATGTTAAATTAAGTGTGGTTGATGCATATAACAGCGCTGGTGTGATGATAGATGCAGTAAGAGCAACCAAGATAGCACTTGACAGAGGCATTTCCGGGCCCCTTGAGAGTATTTCCGCTTACTGCTTCAAGCACCCGCCAGTGCATATGCCTTATTCTATCGCTAAGTCAAACTTCTTAGAATTTGTCGAAGGCAAAAGAGAACGATAATTCGGTCCTTTCACAGATTTTCCATTCTCTCTGTTAGTCTTTTAGTCATTTGAATATTGTTCTCGCTTGTTCCAAAGTTAGTCCGCCGCTATATTGAGCCGGACAATGAATATATCAAGATCATTTCTTTTATGAGCTACTATTAAATTCCTTTGCAAAAACATTATTGTCATAAACATTAATCCAAAACCAATTCTGACGACAAAGCTTTCTATTGAAGTATGGAATACGTCACCTTAAGAGGACATGCAGTAATTCGTTCTGACGAGCTCTTGCTCAAATCAGGAGGATAAAAAAAATTTTACTAAAAGGAGCTGGACAGAACGCTACAACATATAATTAGCACAGGTGAAAACTAACCCGATAACTATCCTTGGTGCATATTAAAAAGCTAGAAGTCTATGGCTTCAAGTCCTTCGGTTTCAAGAACACTGTAGTGCACTTTGAGAAGGGTTTAGTTGCCATAACCGGTCCTAATGGCTCAGGCAAATCCAACATTCTTGATGCAATCATGTTCGCAATAGGCGAGAATAGTCCCAAACTTCTCAGGGTGGACAAACTTCAGTCACTTTTCCATGATAGCCAAAATGTCGGGCATCGCCTTATCCGAGTTAGCCTCACATTTGATAACACCGATAGAGGTCTGCCCATTGACTCAGACACGGTCACTTTGACACGTGGGATAGAAGGCCAGAACGGTGAGAGTCAGTATTTACTTAATGAGAAGAAAGTAACCAAGACTACCATAATGGAGCTCCTTGAAGTAGTCCTAGCGGCTCCAAACAAGCTGAACATCGTGCAGCAGGGCATGATTACCAGAATTTCTGAACTGAATTCTGAAGAGCGCAGAAAGATAATCGAGGATATTGTTGGCCTCTCCTACTTCGACGAAAAGAAATCTGAGGCTCTCCAGCAGTTGGATGAGGCCGATAGAAGGCTCGAGGTGGCATTTGCAAGAATAGGGGAGATTCGAAAGCGTATAGATGAGCTCGAAACAGAGAGAAATGATCAGCTCAGGTATGATCAACTGAGCACAGAGCTCAAGAGGTTCAAGGCGGTGCAGATCTCCAACAGCATACGAAATGTGAGAAAAAAGCTGGCTACAAGCAGTCAGACCCTTGAATCAAACAACCAAAAGTCATCTCAGCTTTCAAAGAGAGTTGAGGAGCTTCAGCTAGAAATCGAACAGTTTGATGCTGAGAAGACAAAATTCATTCAACAAATCGATGCCGCTAGCCGAACCAAAGCACAAGTCGAAATAAGAATTTCAGGAATAGTTCATGACTCGGAGCGGACAAATGCCATG
>JALZFN010000032.1 GCA_030861545.1 Thermoproteota archaeon
GGAGTGCAAGACTTGATTGTAGGATTATCAAAGATAAATCAAATTAAATCGATCAGCATGACCACTAATGGCCTTTACCTTGGTGAAAAGGCAGATCTGCTAAAGAAGAGCGGACTTCAAAGTGTAAACGTCAGTCTTGATACATTTAAGGCCAGACGCTTTAAGGCAATGTGCGGGATAGATGGTCTGCATAAAGTCCTAGATTCAATTTACGCGTCAGAAAACGCAGGGCTGAAGGTAAAGATAAACACAGTAGTTGTAAGAGGATGGAACGACGATGAAGTTGTAGATTTTGCAAACTTTGCTCGCGAAACTGGCCGTATTGTTCGCTTTATTGAATTCATGCCTCTAGATGGATCTGGAATTTGGTCGTCAGATCTTGTTGTAAGCAAGAGCGAGATTATTTCTACAATAAGAAATAAGATTTCTGATATTGAAGCATCAGAAATTTTTGACAATAATAGCTCTTCATTAAATGGTGGTGCTGGATCAGCGCCGGCGAAGCTCTACTCTTTTACTGATGGGAACGGCACAGTGGGATTTATCCCTTCAATGACAGAGCCATTTTGTGCACAATGTGACAGAGTAAGAATAACTTCTGATGGAAAGCTTCTTACTTGCCTTTTTGAGAGCCCAGGTCACGATATCAAGAATCTACTGCGTGGGGGAAAGACTGATCAAGAGATTGCAAATTACATTTTAGAGTCTACCCGCAAGAAGCCTGAAGGAGTAATAAGCATCATAAGAGCCAAGGCTTTGAAGCCGACTCTAAATTTGATGCATACCATAGGAGGATGAGATGGTATAAATTGAGTGACGTAGAAGAAACGAAGCATCCTCCACTACAAGTTATTACCTTAAAGGTCAAACCATTTGCAATTCTAAAAGACATAATAGGCACACAGCAAATGACATTGCGACTTCCCAGGAAAAATGGGGGAACAACTGTTGCTGATTTAAGGATAAAGATCCTTGAACTCTATCCTAAAATTTCAGTACAAAGAATACCAATGGGAATTGCTGTTAACGCCAAGATAGTCGATGATAAATCTGTCATAAATGATTTTGACGAAATAGCGCTCTTGCCGCCTATCAGTGGCGGGGCCGGGCGGTAGTGGCGGTGGTGATTAGGGGATTATGTTTTCTATATCAGAGCATCCGATCGATATTGGGAGGTTGCTAGCAAAAGTCAAGGATGACTCTGCAGGTGCAACTGTTCTTTTTTTGGGGACAGTCAGAAACCATAACGATGGCAATGCTGTATCAGCAATCTATTATGAAGCCTATACCAGGATGGCAAAAGAAGCCTTGTCCAAAATTGAAGCAGAATCAGTCAAGAGATGGAATTTGAAAAAATTTGCTGCCGTGCATAGAACGGGCAATCTAAAGATAGGAGAGGTTAGCGTCGCTATCGCAGTATCCTCTGAGCACCGAGCTGAAGCCTTTGAGGCAGGAAGATATGCCATAGACCAAATTAAGGCAGAAGTTCCAATCTGGAAAAAAGAGATAACGAGGGGAAAGGGCAAAGTGTGGGCACAGGGCACGCCGGTGGGCGGGAGTTGACAAAATATGGGAATGTTCGATGTTTCGGACAAGCCAGAAACTCTCAGAATTGCAGCTGCGCGGGCGATCATAAGAGTAAGCCCTAAAACCATTCTCTTAATCAACGAAGGAAAATCTCCAAAAGGCAACATAGTAGATGCCGCTAGAATCGCTGCAACAATGGGAGCCAAGCGAACATGGGATTTACTGCCATACTGCCATCCCATACCAATAGATCACATCAAAGTCGATGTTTCGATCAAAACAGAATCGCTACAGGTAGACGTACAAGTAAAAACTAGTTGGAAGACAGGTGTCGAGATGGAATCACTCACAGGCGCATCTATTGCAGCACTTACAATCTATGACATGCTAAAGCCAGTAGACGAATATTTGGAGATAGAATCTGTCAAGCTTTTGGCAAAGAGTGGAGGCATAAGAGATTTTTACGAAAGGTACGACAAGCCATTAACAGCAATTGTAATAGTTGTCAGCGATTCAGTGTCAAAAGGAGAGCGTCCAGACAAGTCAGGCAAGCTCGCTGCCAATAGGCTCAAGAGTAGTGGATTTGAGATCGTAGATTACAGAGTTATACCTGATGACGCAGGCCAAATAGAGTCGTCGTTGATAATTGCATGTGACGAGCAGAAAGTAGATCTGGTAGTGACATGTGGAGGCACAGGACTTGGGCCCCGCGATACTACTCCTGAAGCGACTAGGAAGCTCTTGCAAAAGGAAGTCATAGGAATTTCTGAAGCGCTGAGGATGTACGGCCAAAAAAGAACACCGTTGTCAATGCTATCTAGAGGAGTGGCCGGAGTCAGGGGCAAGACAACCATAATTAATCTTCCCGGCAGTGCCAGAGCAGTGTCAGAGTCGCTAGATGCGCTTATTCCAGGCATACTACATGCATCAAAGATGATTGGAGGTCACGGACATCAGCAATGAAATTGCCCTTGTTTATATTGCACCTCTGTTCTTTGGGATAAGTTTCATTTATTCAAGTGTCGGCTTTGGCGGTGGCAGCAGCTATATCGCAATTCTTGTACTTTTTGGAATTAGCTTATTTGCTGTTCCTCCTATAGCACAGATACTTAACATAATCGTAGCTGGTATAGCAATGCTCAGTTTTGCAAAAGCTAATTATCTTTCTCTACGATTCTCTTTGCCCTTTTTGTCATCTGTACCTTTTGCCTTTCTAGGCGGAATAATCGCTCTTCCAGAACAGCGGCTAGCCCTGATCTTTATCCTAGCATTGTTTGCTGCGTCAGCTGCCCTCCTTCTCTCGGGAATAAGGAGCAAGTTTCAAAAATCACAAGAAAACAGCAAGGCAACGGGGTCAGTGCTATGGGATATACGGAAGATAGTATTAGTTGGAATTCCAGCTGGAGCCATACTAGGTGTAGTTGCCGGGCTTGTAGGCATAGGTGGTGGGATATGGCTCTCCCCTTTGCTCATACTTACCGGAATGGCGGATCCAAAACGAGCTGCCGCAACTTCGAGCATCTTCATAGTAGCAAACTCTGTTACAGGGTTTCTTGGACAATCCGTAAGCAAACCTATTGACTTTGCAATCTTGGCACCTCTGGCTTTAGTAGTGCTGACAGGCGGTCTGATTGGATCTAGATTAGGTGCATTCAGGTTTGATCATGACAAAATACGGATCATAGTTGGTGCAATAGTGGCTGTAGCAGGAGTTAACCTTATGATCAAATTCTTGTTTACTTGATTGTAAAAAATTATATGATTAAAACAACTTGATTAAGTCACATTTTCCTCTACTGAATGATAGCCCGTTGCTCCATTTGGATAATTGTCTCTAATTTCTGCAGTTTGCAGTATTCCCGCCTTATCTGTTGCTCTTACAACTATATTGTATTTTCCTTTGTTTTGTGGAATCCAATCCAGAGCCCAAAGAACCCACGAGTTACTAGAAAGTGGGTCCTTTATGGTTGTAGTCTGCCAAGTGTTTCCACCATCTGTGCTGACTTCTACCTTGGATATGCCTCTGTCTCCAGCAAAGGCTATGCCTGCTATTGGGCTTTTATTTCCAGTTTCAATATTTGCGGACAGTTGTTGTTCAAATCTGTTGCGCAATGCGTCTCCTGGGAAGACAATCTTTGAGTGAGTTTGGTATTTGGCATTATTTGCCCACCCTCTTCTTTGCCAAAATCCCTCATAGACTTTGTCAACGAGTTCAATGTCAGTTATCCACTTTGCATTCATCATTCCATATAATCCTGGGACAATTGCTCTCACTGGAAAGCCGTGTTCTTGTGGCAATGGAACGCCATTCATCTCATAAGCGAGTATGGTTCCATCCATCATGCCTCTGTCAAGAGGTATTCCGACATCGTAGCCGTCAGCGCACCTAAAGACAATGTAAACTGCCTCAGGCAAGACTTGCGCCTCATCTAATATGCTTTTCAACGGAACTCCCTTCCAATATGCAGTGCTAATTAGATCACCATCAATCTTGTCGCTAATACATTCAAGCGTAGCGTATTCGCTGGTAGAAGGCATAGCTTTTAGTTGTTCATAAGTGAACTGCATAGGCCCATTCCTCACTAGACCTCTGATATTGAGCCTCCAAGTGTTTGCATCAACAGAAGGCACAATTATGTTTGTGTCTATTCTATAAAATTTCTCATTAGGTGTTATTTCAGAAGCTACAAGCGGAGCAAGTGTCTCTTCAGCAAATATGCTACCTGCGGGGATATTAGCTGAATGAGGCGGTACTGGTACTTTCACAGTGGATACTGGCATCGACGGTTGGCTATGGGGTAGAAGACCTCGGGCCCAGGAAAAAAGGATGGCCGCTCCAATAACGCTAGCTGCCATTGCAATGAATTGTCTTCTAGTTATCCTCCTAACGCCTACTGCAGAAACAGTATCCGACTTTTTTCCTTCTTGTATGTCTGCGCTAGAAGCTGTGCGAGCTTCAACTCTCTTGGTAATAGTACCCCTTTGAAACAGGTAGGATAGTATCAGGCCATATGCCACATTAGGTAGAAGAAGAAAAAGCAGAGCATACTGGATCTCTGCTGATCCCGTAAGTAATTCACTTAGTTGTAAAAGGAATGCGCTTATTGCAAGCATCACAAGGTAGGGAATAAACGATACTTGTATTAGATTTACAATCACACCCCTGTTGGAGAGTTTGATGTATATCTTATGAAGTAATATTGCAAGACCTCCATAAATAAGCAAGTTGAAGACAACTGCTGAAGTAAACGCAGCATATTTTGCTAGGGAACCAAATGTCTCAACAGAAAAAGACTCTATTTGTCCTGGAGTAAGTGAGAATAGTGTTTGAGAGGCAAGTTCAGGAATGAATAACCCTCCTGCAATGATTCTAAAAACAGCAGAGACAATGAGAGCGACGCTTCCAGCAACGAGACCCAATACAAAGTTTCTCATTGTTCTATTCATTTTGTTATCACTTTTGGATTTTCTTGGGATATACTTTTACATCTTCTATAGTGAAATCCTGTGTATCTGCTTGTCTTGTAGCACAGCCAGGCGGCAATCGGCCTTCCCAGTATGATGAGCAGAACAACATATACACCTGATGGACAGAGTCAAACATTAAAGCTTTTTTCCAAATTCACGCCAAAACTAATTCCTGGCGCCATTAGGGGTGTTATGCTCACGGCGCGCTGTCGACTGAAGGCGGCTTGATATTTTTATATCTAATAACAACGCTCCAAAATTATCAGCGATCAATACTTCACAATTACAAGGACTAAATATAATACTGTGCCACCATGCTCATGGTCAACGAAGTAACAAATCCTACGATCCGCCTTGGGGAAGTATCTGGCTGGACAGACATTATCAATGAATCTGCGCACACAAGCGACGATCAGGATATTGGTGATATTGAGGCAGTAAATAGAGACTTTATTGTGGTAAAAAGAGGATTTGTAAATGTCCATCGATACTATATCCCGATCAGTAAGGTGGAGGGATGGGACGGCAATGTGCTCTGGCTGAGCGTGAATGAAGAAACATTGGAGGCAAACTACGAAAGGAACACAATACCTGATCCATCACTATATTATGTTAAGGGACAAGAGGACAAATATACTGGCACCCAGTGGAAAGAATTTGCAAGGATAGAACCAAGGTATGCGGCTCCTACCTATACTGTAGATCCAAGAGGAGCAGGAGAACCATTAGTCTACATCTATAGATGTGTACTATGCGATAGTACCTTTCGGACAGATGACGAGTTTAGCAAGCATGCAGCAGCACACTAAGATCAGCTGCTCTAGAGTGTATATGTGTATATGGGTGTGTCTCTCTATCTCCTCCGCATTTGGAATAATAACTGCATTTGATCCGGAAGTATCTCTAACTTAGGCAGCTTGCATTCTATATGAAATATATATCTGCAATAGTGGTCATACTTGCTCTGCCATATATACTTCGCAATGAGCATAACAAGAATAACCCGAAAGCCTAGTGAATGCATGGTTTGTTACCTTGGCAGTTAGCGGTGATTGGTTGCTCAATATTTCCTTTCAGGATAGTCTTATCTAGTTTTTCGT
>JALZFN010000085.1 GCA_030861545.1 Thermoproteota archaeon
CATAAAAGCTACTACTGGACAAACCTATCTGGACTAAGAAGCACTATTTTGGCGTAATGACGACATGATATACAGATCTGAGAAAGCGTTTACTTTGAGTCAAAGATAATTTAGAGAACAGTTATAGTTTAATAATACATGTAAGTTGGAATTAAGAAAGATCTGAGTTATGTATAATGACGATGAATAGTTTTGATAAAAAATTCTCCTTCCTTTGGCTTCTTGAGACCACTTATTCCCCAGCTCCATGAAACTGTTGGAGTTATCTGAAGGTACTTGCCAGGACCAAACATCCCGTTGTGTTCTACAATCTCTGCAGTGCCGTTTATCTTCACTCCCCGAGGTTTCCATGGCTGCACAGATTCTAGGTCATCAATTACCAGAGCCACTTCTTTATTTCCATCTCTAACATTTTTGTATTTCCTTGTTGAAAGGAAAATATCTTGACTGTGACTGCCAATAAAGAAGTGCCTACCATCAAACTCAAAAGCAACTGGGGAAACATCAGGTTTGCCTTGTCTAGTTGCAGTTGCAATCCTTGCCAGACGCTGTGACTTGAGATATTCAATTTCAGGTTCTGAATATATTGATTCCAATTGCTTGCGTTGTCACCATTGAAATTTACGATTCATTTTTTAATAAACCTTTTAGGACATCCTGGGACCTTGTGCCAATGATCTATGCCAAGATTGGACAATGTCGTAAACAGCTATTTTTACTGACCAGCCACAATCAGATGTTACTAGAAGGTCACTTAGTGAGCAAAGAAATTAGAGAAAAGTTGCAGCGTTCATCTACTGTAATGCACTGGCCCCTGCTACAAAATGAGTGGAGCATATGTTAAGTCTGGTCTTTTTTGTATCATTCCCAATGACGGCTAATACTTGATATTTTCTACCGGTATTTCGAGAAATATGGCCCATGTCTCTAATTTATGCCAAATCGTGTGTAAAGCCTAAGAATACGCACCAGAGGACATAAAAGTCACGCGACTATGTAATAAGACAAAACTGCGCTCCATTGCTGTGAAAGAGAAGGGAGAGTATCGCTGCAGCCTGCCATAAACTCCCCGATTCCCCAATAAAGTAGTTTGTGGCACCACCAGCAGCAACTCCCCTATTCTCTTTCTCCTTTTTCACTTTTCTATGGTCCTACTTTCTTTTCTATAATCACGAGCCGCTTTGTAATCAGGAAGCCTTGCTAGATGCAGTAATTAATAATAAAAATCATGATAAATCCCAGAAGCTGTGCTACTACTAATACGCGATTATCCATTAAAACCTGCCAGACGGCGGAACTTTATACCTTGCATGTCTAGGCAGATTTTGTAAAGCATTAATCTCCAATTCTCATCAATTCTAAAAATTTCAGTGCAACTAATAGTAGCGATAAAGGACTGTGACGAGATGATAGAGCTCAAACTCTGTTATATCAGATATTAGTCTGACATATTTCCTCAAAACTTGGGAACAGAACAGTAAATTAATCAAATGTTTACAATGTATCTTAGTGTCGGTCCGACTGTATTAAGACAATTTTACGAGCGATGGGTAGTTAATAGTTCCTTCAAATTACAAACTAGGCCATTAGAAATTGATTATTCTTCTCCTGTCTTCAGTATATTCAGGTTAGCTAAAATTGAATGACTTGTAGCGGGCCCCTTGGGTCCACTTTTTTGAACGTTTTTTTATTTTAGGCGGGCCCGGGGGGATTCGAACCCCCGACCTAACGCTTAGGAGGCGTTCGCTCTATCCATGCTGAGCTACGAGCCCATCCGTTGTTCAACTTTTGGAGCGCCAATTTAAAATATTCGTCTATTTAGTCCTAACATAACTACATGGGGTTTTCTATTTGGCCTGAATTCCGGGTCTAGCCAATCTTTTGGAAAGTATGTTTTGTCTGCATTTGAAATCAATTCAAAGCCGGCTTCATTCGCAATCACCAATAGCTCTCTGAACAGCGCACTGTCTCTTTCAACATCCGTCAAAATGCGGAGCGTGCCAGCACGCACGAGTTTTCGCGATATCATCACAAACATTGACCGAAATAGCCTTTTGCCTTCGATCGTGACTAACGGTAGATGATATTCAGGCAACACTAAAAAAAAGTTGTCTATCGACCTATCTGCTATTGCAGGAAGTAACTTTTCTGTGTCCCCCCAGAACGCAGAGGCGTTTTGAGGATCAAGCTCTGCAAACCTTCTCTTTGCCTTGAAGACTTCATTCTGATCCTTCCCTATTCCTATGAAATACTCAAAGTAGTTATCTACGGCCATTGCCTGCAGCATTTCGCCCTGTCTTAGACCAATTTCAAGATTGACCTTGGCATACATCCTTCTTGCAGTGGCTATTGTCCTGTTGAGTTGTGTGGAGGGATTGCCTTCATGGAAGAATTGGTATATGAGGTTCCACCGTTGCCGGAATATGTATGGAAAGTGCTTCATGTTGATTATTTTCTTAAAAGTCTCATTTTCTGAAAAATCTGTAAAGAAGGCATCTGTTCTTGACACAGCTTCAAGTCTTGGCAGATTGAGCTCGTCGTAAAGGTTTGTAACTCTGTCCCATGCTCTCACAGGGTCTGATCCCATATACGTCACTGCCAGGTCGGCAAGCCAGAGTATCTCTGCAAGCAACTTTACTTTTTCAATATTTTCTCCTCTGCTGGCTAGTTCTTCAAGTCTCTGCGCAAACATTTCCTGTGACCTGATTTGCTTGAAGAATGGAAAATCCGTCCTCCAGATGAGAGCCTCAGCTATCACGCTTTCAGTGGGACTCCAGTCTGTCTTGATGTACTCTGGGTGTGTCGTGGTAAACTCCACAGGCGGCGATAGTGCTGTCTTGAATTTACGGAAATAATTTTCAAACTCGTTTATGTCCATTGTGAAGTAAGCGTCCAGGATCCTATTCCTTGCAAGCTCCTGCATCGTCCTAGTCACGTTTGGCCCTTTGGGTCCGGCGCTGGCTACAAGTGGCTCCAATGGATCGTAGTCATGCAGCAGCCCTGCGACAACTGCAAGCTCATAATCCCTTGGTCCAGACCGAACTCCTTGAAATTCTTTGGGGATCATATGTAAAACCATGTATGAGACTTCAAGTGAATGGTGGAAGTTATGGTAGTCGCTTGCCCCTTCGCCAAGACCAAGCCGGGCATACGCGTTTTTGAGAAACCTCAGTAGAACTCGCAGAATTTCGATCCTTTTTTCAGGTATACCTTTTTCTGATGCAAGCTCGAGCAGTGAGATGATTAGCTCGTCATCCTTGATATTGGCAAGATTGGCATTCGTTTCATCGATGGTGCGCTTTTTTGCCCCAGGAAACTTTCTTACTACCTTCCCATAAACTATCCTCAGAGGCAGGCTCTTATTGAGGTACATACCTAAGGTCATGACCTTCCAAGGGTACCTAATCCTCTGCCCTTCCCACCCGGCTATTTCGTCGGATGCTGCTACAATCTTTTTGTTAACCTCTGCTACAATCTCCCCTAACTCCTTACTGCTAATAACATCAGCAAAGCGCTTGCGATCTGTGTTCATGACCAGCCACTGGGGAATCTTTACAACGTAGACATAGCGGCGCGATCTGCTGTTTTCGTCAGTTACACTCTTTCTTGTAGTTACTGCCACATTTCTTGGGCCGGCGTGAAATGGGAGGTCGCTGTCCTTGACTACCTTGAGTTTAACTTCTCTTTTTCCAGCCTTCAGGCTTAGCAAAATGTGCCAGTACTTTCCCTTGTCCATCCATGCAGGAACTTGTGTCTCCTTATCCCAGAAATCTATCGGCCCGGAAGGCACAAAGCCTGACTCGTATTCTTTTGTTACTGGGTTATACGATCTATATTCATATTCGCCTATCATGGCATCCAAGCTGCGGGCGGCCATCCTTGCTTCCATCACTGTTTCAATTGACCTAGTAAATTCCTGATATGCCATTACACCCCAAATAGTGCCAAGGGAGCTGAATAGCGTAAAAATGCCTGCCATTATGTCTACTTCATTGTCCATAAGGTACTGCGGGATGAGCGGTATTCCAAACCATCCAGTGGAAAGCAGCCCTGCAAAGGCAAGTGTCACAAAGAGGTACCGCGCTAGATTGTGATACTGCATGCTAAACAATAAACAGCGGCTGCTACTCATGCAGCAATCGCAGTCTTCCCGTCTGCCGACGGTAGGTACTAATTTCAACCCCTTTGCCCACCGGTTGATTATTATCGTTTAATGCTCGATTATATAATGGCTTCATGCTCCACTAGCCGGCATCTACTGTTATTCAGCTGCCAGCCCGGATTAAGACGCAATGCATGTGAAGTTGGTGTGTCACTGCATCGTATCATGCTCCAAGATCTTCCCCTCCCAAAACCTCGTATGTTGTATGCTATTTCACTGTCTATACATTAAGGGCAGATTTATTTATTTGAAAAGGTTACTTGTACAAAAGATCCATTCTGATATAGCCGGTCAAATCTCCGCCCTGGATCATAGTGCTCTCTTATTGGAGTAAAATTCCAATCACATCAGCTTTGTAAATGCGCAATGCCTTTGATGATATTCCTATTTGCGTTGTCAACGTTCTCTTGGTAAAGATCGATACCGACAAATTTGCGGCCAAGCGACGTCGCTACTATGCCCGTCGTGCCTCTGCCTGCAAAGGGATCGAGCA
>JALZFN010000101.1 GCA_030861545.1 Thermoproteota archaeon
TTTCAGTACAGAAGGACAACACCGTGTGGGTTTCTGGTGTTGTCGCAGTGGTAGGTAATGAGATCGTCCTACAGTTGAAGGACTGGTCATCTCATGCTGTCATGCTCAAAGATAAAGAAACGGTAGATAGGCTCAAGTCGTTTGTGATAGATGTCATAAAAGGCAAGATAAGAATCCATTCTAGTGACTTTGTCGAGTCCGTAACAGGAATAACAATTCTTGATTAGCATAGTTCCTTGTTCATTTGGTCCGTGAGTATTTCCTGCACTTTTCTGAAATAGAGCCCTGTTGAATAGGGCATCATTGGTATATACTGTTCTATGACCTGCATTACATACGGAACTGCTCTTTTGGAGACATCCATCTTGAACTTCATCCATAGTACCCTGTCTTGCTCGAAGTGGATCTTCTCTTTAAGATGAGATGGAACGATCTCTTTTGACCTGTCTTCGACCCGCTTGTACCAGTACGCGAGAACATCTGGATCAAGCCCTTCGCGAAGGTTTTTCACACCTGATATTATCTTGCTCGATGCATAATCGATAGGTGTTTCAGAGTACACAGCGTGCTTTTCATGCATCCAAATAAAATTTTGATGCTCAATGATTGCTTACCATTGCATACATAATAATCAATCTAGTCACTACTCTTACTTAATTGCATGCAATCTCAAACATCAAGCATAGCCCAGATTTTTCCCTCTGATGGTGGCACTGCAATGACAGCCTCTGAAGTATGTGACGTTATGAAGCACGAGTACACCTGATTACAATAGGTACAAAAGTGGTACGCCGTTACGGCTGATACAAGTAGTACCAGCTGCAGCACTACGGTCAGCTATTTTGTCGTGTTGCTATATGGAGAAATAAAAATGGGTATAGTTAGTATGAAAGATGAAAGTGGTAAATGAAAAAGGTAATTGCTTGTTAGAGTGTCTTTTGTTCTAGTTTTCAAGAACAAAGCAGGAGATGTATGCTTTGGAGAAATAGAAAAAAGAGGTAATCGTTGTTGCTGAGCATGTGATTGTTTATGCCCCTCTTATTTCATAGAAATTGTATGCGTATATTTTAAGCCTATAAAGGCACAGATGTAGTGCGGTGTACCAAAAGAAACCAACAAAGCACTATACTGCTGATGCCTTTGGCCGCAGGCCTATTGATAATTATCAACCTACAACTAAGATCAGAGCTGGTTCCAGCGAGACAATCTCATTTAGACTGCCACGAGATATCTTGTACAAATTAAGACAGGAGGCAAAACTAAAGGAGATCTCTGTCGATACATTAATGACACAGATAGCAAAGCGGCACACAGAATGGTATGTAAATGCCTCCCAAATCGGCTTTATTTCAGTTAGGAAGAGCTTGATAATGAGACTGCTAGATGAAATAGGAGACGATAAAAAGATAAGGGAGATAGCAAGAGAAGTGACAGAAAGGTCTAGTGACTTTTTGCTTTTGCTAAAAAAACAATACAATGTACCTATAGAATCAGCTCTTGATTTCATAGAAAGCTGGATTAAAGAATCAGGATATCCATACCTCCATGATACATCAGGCGTTGATCAAAACATCCATCGTTTTGTCATACAGCATGATATGGGATTGAAGTGGTCCTTGTATTTGTCAGAGATTTATCGTGATTTGTTTGAAGAATTGTTTAGTTTAACAGCAGTACGTTTTGACATAACTGATAACACAGTGGGATTTACCTTAGATACTGGCCGAGCCGAAGGACAATAAGGATTTTGCTTACAAGTAACTTCTCAAAAAGTTAATGACGGAGACACCTACGGCAATAGTGGTGACTGTTGAGGGCTTTGCCTGAAAAAGAAAGAGCTATGAAGTGTTACTTGCTCCACCAAAAAAAGAGGAGAGCAAAAAAATCAAAAGAATAAGGAAGACAACCAGTCTGTTTATAATAACAGCATCAGCCTGCCATAAAAAGGAAAGAAGTCAAAGATTGCGAATTTGGCAAAGCACCTTGGGATTTGCGTATTCTCACAGGTATGAGAGTCTAAGAGTGTTGTTCCCAAATACCATCTTGAAAGGCTCTATGGAATAGACGCTGTGCATCTTTGCAGCACAAGCAATAGCTCTGGAAGATCGTCCTCAGGGGTAGCATAGGTCTCCTTGTCACGAACCTTCGCTCTTTATGATATCAGACCTATTTATTATTCTTGAATTTTTTCATTAATGTCATGTATCATATACCATTTAGTAATCTTCCTTGTCTGTCTATTTCTCCACCTCTGATGCGTGTTGAAGAAACTGTCGAGCCATCCTCTGCTCTGACAAGTTCTACGGTGATTATCTTTACAGGCCGCAAGCCCCGCATAGCACGCATCTCATTAAGCGCCTTGCCCTTTCTCTGGGTCTCCGTGCTTGTTACTAGCGCCTGAACGTTGCCCGTAATTACTGCCGGACCAAAGTCGCCATCAAGTTTGGCAATTTCATAGTTGACGTTGCCAAATTCTTTTTTGATTGTTTTCTTCAGGTTTGCAATCCTTGCCTCAAAATTGTGGTTGAGCTTCTTTCCCCTCTTGGCTGCAAATTTATCGCTTGAAACCCCAATAATTACCTTCTTGCCTACTTGAAATGCCTTAGTAAGCAGAGCGATATGACCAACATGTATCTCATCAAATGTGCCCCCCGTGGCAACGATAAGAAATTTTTGTGCCAAGGTCAAGTACTTATGTGCGATGCAATATTATTCACTGTAGACTATCTAACCCTTTTGGAATATCTTAACTGCCTGAGGTGGACAGACATTTTCACATGCCATGCAGAATATGCAGTCCTTTTCCCTTATCATAAAAGCTTTTTTGTCCGATGCTGGATGGCCGGGCGTTTCAAGCCATTCGTAG
>JALZFN010000122.1 GCA_030861545.1 Thermoproteota archaeon
TGACTGGTGTGTAAAGAACAACTATGAAGAGGTCATACTTAGGATAAGTTCTGAAGAGAAGGGAGGGTGGGCTAGAAATCATTTTTTGGACTTTACTACACAGAGGATCATAGCCACCAAAAAGCGCTTTCTGACAAAATTTGCTGATCTTGGCTACGTTGCCGGTTTGGCTCCATATCCCTACCTTGTCCTGCTGAAGGATTCGAAGTCCTCAAAGATAAAGGCGCAAGCAACTTCGAGCCCCGATGAGCTTTTGAAGAAAGACGGTTTCTATATCTGGTATTCTGATATTGCAGAATTTGTCCTCAGAAAAGGAACGGAGACGCTAGTGGCAAATATGTTTGGCAGGGCGATAGTTTCCAATTTCCTTCATATTAAGACACTGTCTGGCAATGAGTATTACTTCACCCTGCCAGTGAATAAGAATGGCACCTATGAGCAGATACGCTATTGGATTAGCGTAATCCTGCCGTCCTTTTGCTCGCCGTACTGACAAGAGAGCGTGTGCATTCTATAAACCCGCAAGAGTGAAAAATTTCGTGCCGATGTCGGCATAATACTTGAGATTCTGAGCGAGTTCTCGACCCTTTTAGCAGCGCTATAAAAATAGTTCATTTTCTAACTTTAAAATAGTGCACTCAAGCATGAACTCAAAGAGGTTCATGCAAAAATGATGCTCGCACCAAGAGAAATGGAAAAAATGTGGATCTGGACAGCGGCCCAGATTGCAGAAGGGCGAAAAAATCGAGGTATAAAGTTGAATTACCCAGAGTCGGTAGCATACATAGCAAATTACGTAGTGGAAGGAGCTCGGGAAGGCAAAAGCGTTGCGGATTTGATGCAATCGTCAAGGACGATATTGAGTAGGGCAGATGTAATGGCTGGAGTGCCGGAACTTATCCATACAGTTCAGGTAGAAGTCACATTTCCAGATGGAACTAAGTTGGTTACAGTGCATGATCCCATCCAATAGGTGAACAATGTACATGGTAAAAAAGAAAAAAATTTCAAAAAAAAACAGGCCGCTAGCAGCGGCAGAAAAAGGGAGGTCCAAAGAGCTTTGATTCCCGGCGAATATGTTCTATCCTCAGATCCGGTAATCTGTAACGAAAATAGAAAAACAATTAAGGTAAGCGTAAGCAACAGAGGGGATAGACCATGCCAGATTGGATCACACACGCACTTTTTTGAGGTCAATAGGGCTTTGGACTTTCCAAGGGAGCAGACATTTGGCTACAGATTGAACATTCCAGCAGGAACTTCCATAAGATTCGAGCCTGGGGATACCAAGGAAGTGGAACTCTGCGAAATAGGAGGCGCAAGGATTTGCTTTGGATTTAATGGTCTAACAATGGGCAGCCTTAATTCTAACATAATGAAGCAAGCAGCACTTGAGAGAGCCAGGACGCTAGGTTTTCGTGGAGCCGAGGGGAGCCGGAGGTAGAAGAGTATGGTTCTAAAATTAACACGCAAGCAGTATACAGACCTGTTTGGTCCTACAACTGGCGATAAGGTAAGGCTGGGAGATACTGACTTAACGATTGAGATAGAAAAGGATCTGATAACACCTGGAGATGAATGTGTCTTTGGTGGCGGCAAGACCCTAAGAGATGGTCTTGCACAGGCTTCCGGAATCACTAACAAGGGTGGCGCGCTTGATTTTCTCATCACAAATGCAGTCATAGTTGATCCGGTGCTAGGCATAGTCAAGGCGGATATCGGGATCAAGGACGGCAAGATAGCGGGAGTAGGAAAGGCAGGAAACCCATATACTATGGACAAAGTCAATTCGAAAATGGTTGTCTCTGCGTGCACAGAAGCAACGGCTGGAGAACATACCATCTGCACTCCAGGGCACTTTGACACACACATTCACATGATCTCTCCTCAGCAATACATTGATGGGATTAGCAACGGCATCTGTAACATGATTGGCGGTGGAACCGGCCCTGCGGACGGGACGAATGCAACTACGTGCACACCAGGAGTGTACAACATGAGCAGAATGCTTGAAGCAGTAGAAGATACGCCGATGAACTGGGGATTCCTGGGCAAAGGAAACGACTCGCATCCTTCCCTTGCGACTCAATTAGAACAAATTCAGGCGGGAGCATGCGGTTTGAAAGACCATGAAGACTGGGGAACGACTGCTGCAGTTCTAGATGCATCATTAAAGGCCGCGGATATGACCGATACTCAGGTGGCGATACATACCGACTCGATTAACGAGTGTGCCTATGTTGAAGACACGATAAACGCCATAGATGGCAGGGTCGTCCATACATACCACACTGAGGGCGCCGGCGGAGGACATGCCCCTGATATCATGAAGATAGCTGGTGAAAACTTTGCACTACCATCATCGACGAATCCTACTAGACCTTACACCAAGAATACTGTTGATGAACACTTGGACATGCTTATGTTCTGCCACCACCTAAATCCTGCAGTTGCTGAAGATGTAGCATTTGCAGAGTCCAGAATTAGGGCAGAGACCATCGCAGC
>JALZFN010000124.1 GCA_030861545.1 Thermoproteota archaeon
GTATTCATTAGTATGTTTTCATACTAAGATATTACAGTCCTACATTTTCATGGACAATTGTCGTCCATTTTGGCCATCTCATCTTCTTTTTTCTGAACTGAATATTTTAACTCAAGTGACTCAATGCTCATCATGGTCTTCAATCATTTGCAAACACGACTCCTTCTTGATCCTATTTCTATGCTTCTCATGTAGTCCTCACTGCCTTTATCGGTAATCCTTTGCCGTCGATGTAGGCATTATATGTGCCATTATCTATCTTGAGAAGAGCTGACATCTGTAAAACGTTTGGCACTACTCCCAGTTGGCAAAGACAGGTAAGGACGATCCTTTGTTTTTTAGGTATGGGTTTATGTATCTCCGATTGCAGAAATCCAATAATGATATTTATATCTTGTAACTTATTTTTTGTCCATTGACACCTTAGATATAATTGCATAATGGCAAGTATTCTCTAGGTTTCAAAGATTGCATGCCTTAGTTTGCCTTTAGCATTTTTACAGCGTAGAAAAAACAAAGGGCTGGACACAAAACGATAAAGTTATTTTGCATGCTTTTTTCGTGACTCTAAATAAAATAATCACTATTACTTATCTAATACTTCTTGTCCTAATCGCCTTGATCACTACTAACTTAGCAATCTATACATACCACAAAGTCAGCAATAGCATTTTTCTCAAAATTGAAGTAAAATATATTTGAACAAAGACTATGAAGATCATTGATCAATTTGTATAATAACACAATAGCATCTTCTGCAAAGAGAGAGATATATACGCGCATGCACCCAGACGACCTAAAAGCAATATGGATTTGTCGTGAATGCAGGACGGTATTTGTTTTTCATAGTGATGTTGAAGACCATAAGGGTTTAAGGGGCCACAACATAATTGAAAAAGTAATGATGATTTCATCAGCAGAAACCCTGGCATAGATAAAATTATAATGATTGGCCAGAAGGGTTTCTAGGATGAATTGATGAAGTCAACACTGAATTTCTCCACATGTTCAATCTTCTGCAAGCCCCCACCTCTCTTCCTAACTCTCTGAACCTATTGGCAATTAGTATCTAGGCAAGTAGTACATCTAGTAGTGTCTCTCATGCCTGTAATGCTAGGCTAATCCCTTGCTATTCCTTGCTTAGACACTGCGTAGCAAGCTTTTCTACAGTTAGTTATGATTTGCCCGCTAATGTTTTTTAGAATTATTATTGTGTTTCCAACTTTTACTATTGCTGAAGCGTCTATAGCATAACAAGGGGGCTGCTGCTATATTTGCACATGTCTTCGGTAGTGGAAAAATTTTCAATTTAATGCTGTATATATATGCGCGATTTGATTTTTCCCGTTAATTCTTGACTTTGTCCTGACACTATCTACAACATTATTCACTAACATGAACCAAAAAGCATTAAAACAAATTTTTACACAAGTGGTTCATGAATGATGTTCCTACACCTCTAATTATATCATTAATTGCCTTTTTTGTATTAGGGATGATGTCCGCATCCTCACTTTTGCCATCTGTAAATTTCAAATTCGCTTTTGCGCAAACAGAAACACCAATCCAGAATGGAAATAATACCCTTGGTAACAATAATACCGTAACTTACAGCTACAATATCCTAAGCAGTAACAATACCCAAGGGGCTCAGATAAGACTACACAACAGTTCAGTCAGCTACTACGACAATACAACAGGATATCTTGTATACCCGGAGCTATCAAACAATACCCAGCAACAACCAATATTGTTGCCTGCAGTAATCATGATTCATGAATGGTTAGGTCTAAATGAACACATTAAAAACCAAGCAGATATTCTAGCCAAGGAAGGATATGTTGTGCTGGCAGTTGATCTCTTCCGGGGAGAGGTTACAACTGACTCAAACCGTGCAATGGAGCTGGCATCTTCTGTTAGAAATAATCCTGATTCTGCAATCGACAACTTACAGTCTGCAGTGAATTATGTCAAATCCCTCAAAATGGTAAATGGTAGTAGAATAGCTTCTCTAGGGTGGTGCTTTGGTGGAGATTGGTCTCTACAGCTTGCACTAAACAGCGCTGAGAATCCGCTTGCCGCTACTGTGATTTATTACGGGCGCCCTGTAACAGACGCTGCTTCTCTTTCCAGAATTGACTGGCCTATCCTTGGCATTTTTGGAGACCAAGACCAAGCAATCTCATCTGAATCAGTAAAGCAATTTGCATCTGCATTAAATCAATCTGGTATTACAAATGAAATTTATCTGTATGAGGGTGTAGGGCATGCATTCGCAAATCCGTCAGACGGCAACTATGCTCCAAAAGAGACTGCTGATGCTTGGCATAAGACATTAGCCTTCTTAAGACAGTATCTTTAGAAATTGTCGTTTGACTTTCTTCTAGTCTGGATGGACCTTATAGCTCGATGATTCTTGACGGGCTCCATATCTGCATGTAGTAATGCCATTATCCACAAGTAAATTCCATTTACTGCTACTTGCCTATTCTTTTGACCATTTTCCTTTGTCGCCAATCCATCACTTTGAGTAGCTGCAGGGTACAACCAATTTCACAAGTGAGATCTTGACTTGTAAAGGTTCTATCAGTTGCCTTCCCTAATATTAGAAAAATTGTAATTGAATCCTCACATTCGAGCCAATTGCAGTTGATTTTTCTTCCTATGCAAATTTCCTCTAGGAACATGTACAATCTCTTAATCTGAGAACGTCTTTGAGCTTTTAGAGTTGGGCTAGACTTCTTAAAAAAGAGTCGGAGCTTTTTTGCTGCTGAATTGTGTGCAGTAGGACTTAAAACCCGATCAATCTTGAACTAGGTGGCCTTACTGAAATCCCATGCAGAGAAAAATTTTGGTGTAATTTCAATAACAACTTCGATCCCAGTTGTAGTATTTTCCAGTAGCCTCTTGGCAAGAGGGTGTTCAAGCGTACCGAGGTACTTTAAGTTTATCTTTTCTATGATTGGCAAGTTCTTCTGTATGTCTTCAGATATTCTTGCAACTGCCCTTCCCTTCACGCCCTTGTAAGGATAATTCTCCTCATCAATAGAAAAGTAAATCTTGTTAGGATTTCTTTGAATGTTCTGAACCTTCCTTGTCATTTTTGCGGTGCCTGTGTATATCTTGCCCAAGTCATTGTCATAGACGAACCAGGTGGGCTGAATCATGGGATATCCTTCTTCGTCAATAGTGGCGATCTGTAGGTTGAGTTTGCTTTGAAGAAAATTGTTAACTTCTGTCTCGGTGACCGGCCTTGGCATACCTGGAATAGCTTGTATGACTTTCAACATAACTGTAAGGTCTACTGTTGATATAAGCATTGAGACTAGAAAATATGTATATCCTCCGCGTATTAGCCAATACAGGAATTAGCATCTCTGCCAGTCACTCGAAGAGGTCAGACCGTTTGAGAAAGAGGATTCAATTATATTACATGGAATATTAGATATATTTTACAGCGTTCACTAATACATTCGAAATAAGCGCCGGGAGAGGGATTTGAACCCTCGGGACCCTCACGGGTCACAAGCTGGCCGGTTTGACAAATTCCAGGCTTGCGCCCTTCCGGGCTAGGCGACCCCGGCACACATAACTTGACCTAGCCACTACATCAGTATATTAATCATAGGCAAAGACAAAGCTAAAAATTGAGGAATGTAGCATCGATCAGTGCTATTGGATACTGAGGGATTATCTGATCGTTGTAAGACTGGCAATCATGTTGATTGCAATGATTGCATGTGCCGCTGTCACATTCCCGGCACGATTGAAAACCTTGCAAAGAACATTGCCAAGCTAGACCGCAAACGGCCAGGCATTGGCGAAACCATTTAAAATATAATTCTTAGAACTCACCGGCATTTTCATTTTCAAGCTTGTCAAGGTCAACTTCTGGAGGTATCCTGACGTTGATGGCTTGCTCGCCCTTTGAGCGCCATGCCTTTGGGTATGTGCCGGGCCTCATGATGAGACGTTTCATGACAAATGCTATACCGCGGACGTTCTGCTCGATCTCTTCCTTTGTCATCGCTGCCTGTGCCAAGCCCACTATCTCTCCCTTGAGAGTGTACACCCCTACCAACTCGCTCTTGCGTAGGTCTTTTGGCACTGCTATCACGCCAGGCACTGCAAGCGGCGCGCCATGGCATAGCGCGTCAACTGCCGTGTCGCGCACAGTGATAGCCCGCAAGCCCTCTAGACAACGTTCTATAGGCAGGATTACCTTGCGTAGTTTTTCATCGTCCCCGCTCTCTTTGTAACGCAGATAAGCGTCGGCAAGATCATGTAGTCGCACAAGACCATCTTTCTGCTCTGACAGGCTGCTAACCCTTGTCCTGCGAAGCTCCACCATAGTGGCTCCTAATGACAATACCTCCCCAATATCGTAAATTATCTTGCGTATGTACGTACCTGCCTGGCATAAGATACGCATAAGCACCAGTCTATCATAATTTTCAAGATAGTCAAATTCATAGATAGTTCTGACTCGAGTCACGCGCCGAACAGACGAGCGCTGGGGCGGCCGCTGATATATATCATCTGTAAATTCCTGAATTGTTTTTTTTAGCTTATCTGGTGAAATGTGCGAGTGAAACCGCGCAAGCGCATAATACTCTTTTGGACCTAGTAGCAGCACAGAAAGTGCTTTAGTTCCCTCGCCCAATCCAACTGGCAGAAGACCAGTTGCACCAGGGTCAAGCGTACCACTATGCCCGGCCTTTTCTATCTCTAGTATGCGCTTTATCCATGCCACGGCCTCATGGCTTGTAGGTCCAGCAGGCTTGTCCACAAGGACTAGGCCATAATACATCAGTGATTCAATGGGCCTTTTATCTGGGTAGTAGCCATACTTATCGTTAGTAACGTCATCATCTATCTTGATAAGGTTGTCCAGCTGTGGCAAAATCCTCAAAGGCTTACACCTATGTGCTTCCTGGCTATTAATTTGGATATCTCGATAAGGGAGTCAAGGGATAGCCTATCAGTGTTGAGCATATAGTCAAAAATGGTCAAATCTTCACCAAAGCGAAAACCGTACAGTTTGTAGTAGATCTTCTTATTCTCATCATCCCGCATATTGACTATTTTTTTTGCCTCTGCAAATGTGATGTCGTCACGATTGGCCATCCTCTTGGCGCGATTCTCTGTTGAGCCTCGAAGCCAAAACTTGATGATGACTGACTCCTCTTGTACAAGCCAAGGTAGTGTATAGCTTGTAATGACAGCGCCCCCTTTCTTCACTATCTCAACGAGCTTCTTGTCTACTTTTTTGTCAAAGGTAGGGTCTGACTTGCGCTTTTCCATGAATTTTTTTGCTTCAGCCGTGTCCCACCAATCGTCTCTTTCAGTAGAGTGGCCCTTCTCTTCGGCAAGCATCTTTAGTATATCGCCACCATTGTACATCACCAGACCAAACTCTTCTGCAAGCTTACAGGCTATGGTAGTCTTGCCCACCGCGGGCCAGCCTGAAATTACAATGCTAAATGGTTTATTGGCGGCCATATTATGATGTTATAGTTGGCATGCTTGTTTTAGTCACCTTAGATATTATGCCACTGAATGCAAACGAGCTTATCAGGAACCAACCCCATAGGTAAACCTCCCCTGGTACTTGACAAGGACCTGTGTGGACTATGCTTCCATTATCAGGATTTATTACAGGCTGACCATTTTGATCAAGTCTCGGCTGGGAATCATTATGCACATTTTCATCGCTGCACATTATCACGGGAATATATATTGGTGATAGCGCCACTGTTCCACCAAATATTGTAGGGAACAGAAAGATCCAGATCATGAATGACGGTATCATATAGATGAACATAGGGCGCATTTGCTGTTGCTGCATTTCAAGAGCCATCTTGTTGACGTAGGCCTGCCTCTTTTTCAGCTCCTCTATTCTGGGTTTATCTTGCTTTTTGATTGCATCAGTGTATTGCTTGCGCCATTCATTTGTCTCCTTCATGACTCTATTCATCTTTTCGATGTCGGTGGTCTTTTTCCGAAGCATTGCAAATGCAAAATTCATGCCAACTGATATTAGGAGCGCAACTATGGTAGCAGTGATAAGGTCTGGAAATATTGGATGTGTTGTGTATTGTGGGTGGAAGAATTGCATTAGCAGATCAGATAGATTCATCATCATGGTCATCTTCCGTCTCCTAACAATATCCTTGCTATATTTGCTGCCGCTTCGCCCAGCTGGCCGTCGTTATTCATGATTATTGCAAATGGCGCGCCCGTCAGAATAGAGCAAGAAGCTACCATAATTCGTGATATATCAAGCTCCTTTTGGATATTTTCTGCAGAAACAATGTCACGCTGGCGCGTCTGGTCACTCTTGCGCCGTTCTGCTATCTCCATTGCATCTGCAGCAACCATTACCATGTTCGTTGGCTTCATAATGCTTAGGAGCCTCATCGGAAGCCCCGGGTAGTATCCCTCTTCTGTGTTGATAAAAAGATGAGTGTCAATTAGCACGATGTCGTCATTCATTTCTGTAATTCTCTGGGCCGCCATCTCCTGTAGCCTACGCTGGTCTTCTACAGGCATCATACGCATTTCGTCACGGTTCTTAAGTCCCATCTTTTTAGCCTCTTCAAACATGATAGTGCCGAAGACGACAACTGTCGCCTTGCGCTTTTGGCTCAGCATCTCAGTTGCGCGGGTAATGACTGTGGTCTTGCCAACACCAGGGATACCGACAATGACTGCGCGCTTATTTTCTACCAAGAAGAGCCGCCAGACTAGGAAGGTAGTTGTCAACCTGCTCTTTAACCAGCGTCTGGTAGTAGCTTACCATAATATTGACCATTAGCAGAATGCCTGTTCCGCTGCCAAAGACGTTCAACACGTTAGAAACACTAGCAAGAAGCCCTATGATGATTCCGCTAATTATTGTCAGAGAGGGGATGTATTTGTTGAGCAATGTCTCCACCGATCCTTCTGAGCGTCTGAAACCGGGTACTTGCACATCCGCATCAAGGAGATTACGCGCTGCATTTTTTGCAGATAGACCGCCAAGCTCTACCCACAGCCTTGAAAAAACTGTGACGATGGCCGTAAAGAATATGACGTATACTATTGCCCTTACCGGATCGGCCGCGACTATATCAAGACTTCGAGGAGCTGTGATATAGTACAGAATGCCCCCTGTCGGAGTCGTCTGACCTCCCCCCGAACCTGAATTGGGGTCAAATTGTGCGATCCAGTTGAACGCAGGGTTTTGGTTGTTCGGGTTATAGTTTGCCCACAGCATCTGTCCCATAAATACTGCATTTGCTAGAAGCGCAGATGCCAATATGACGGGTATAACCGAAGTGTAAAGCAGCTTAATTGGATATACTGCTGTGAAACCTCTGTACTTTGTAGAGACTATTGGAACATCAACATGTATGCCTTCGATATACACGAGCACAAGTATGACTCCAACTGTTAGCCCGAGGGTAAAGATGCTTGGAAGCTGCCCTGTACGGAAGATGGCGTCTGCGCCATGGCCGCTAATAGAGGCATCTATTGTAAACGGCAATATTCCTACAGGACCATCCTGTGATGGAACAATACTGAACACGTTCCAGAGTATCGTTTGGGCGATGCCTGCCATGATGAACAAACTAAGACCGGAGCCTATGCCCCAACCCTTCTGTACCATCTCATCCAGCAGCATGACTATGACACTGGCACCTATCAGCTGGGCAATTACTACATAGATTGCATAGGGAGCCTCTTCTGCAGTAAGCGGCCCATAGACGCTAGCTCCGTACAACCCACCTTCTGCTACAATTACTATTATCGTAACTATCTTTGTTGCCGAAGTAAAGAGCGCCCTGTCGTCCGGATTTTTAAAGTCCAGCTTGATCAGGTTTGAGCCTTTTAGCAACTGCATGAGCAACCCTGCTGTAACTATGGGTCCAATTCCAAGCTCCATAAGTGTTCCTTGTTGAGCAGCAAATATGACTCGTGCAAAGGCAAGGAAGTCAAAACGCGGATCGTCCGTGACACCATACAGAGGGATCTGTGCCATTATTAGGTAGGCGACAAGGGCAATTCCAGTCCAGACGAACTTTTCAGTCAGCGAAATTTTCTTCTTCGGCTTTGGGACCTGAGGAACGTAAGCAGATACAGTCTTTATGATTCGTCCTAGACCATGCTCACTTGTTGTCATACTACTCATTGGTTGTAACCTCGCCACCTGTAGACTCGATCTTTGACCTGGCGCTCTCTGAAATCTTGGCTACCTTGATCGTATAAGCTCCGCTGATAGAACCTCCACCAAGCAGTTTGGTGTAACCCAGCGAGCTCAGATCCAGAAGAACCTTGCCGTTTTCATCGACTTTGCCATGCTTTGCAAATAGTCCATCTAAGTCTCGGACGTTAATCCACCTCTGTACGAGATTCCTGTTAAAAGAGTTAAAAGGGTCGTGTCCAAAGTGGTCCGGCTCTTCGATAACTGTCCGTATCCAGAAGTGCTTATGCTTTCCTGCACCCCCTACGCCACCCCTGCTTCCCGCCTGCCTATGCTGGCCAACTTGACCCCAGCCGCAGTACCTACTACCGCGCTGCCTTCTGCTTTTTCTAAATCTAGTAGCCATAAATTATATCCACCCCACTCTATACTGCTGGAATTATAGTTATCACGTTCATCTGCACCTTAATTAAGTCTTGCTGCATTAGAGCATCCTCTTCACTATCTCGGCAAGCTCTGCATCTTCCCCGAGAATTCCATCTTGAGCGTACTGAGTCTTAGTCTTTCTCTTAAATCCACCCTTTGGTGGATTAAGAGCAAACCATGGCTTGATTGCTCCTATCTTGCTCATCGCAATCTTATTCTCCGCAATAGCGGAGGCAAGCTCGTCAATGTTGTTGTACTCCTTTGGAAGATCCGGTTTTGTGAGTGGTTTGTAGCCTGTCTTTCTACCACGCTTTTCAAGAAGTTCCTTGACGATGCTGGCATCTGCCTTTACCCAGGCGACCTCTTCTTTGACTCTTCTGAGCATGCCTAGATATTCAGCGCTCTCTGGCACTATTGTCGCGCGGAAGCGCTTGTCAAGATTGAGACCATTAAGCGTCTTTTTGGCTTGTTGTGGGATGTTTACTGTTCCCTTCATTCTGACTACAAGATATGCCATCTATCTTCATCTCACCCCACACTGTACGTACCCCTAAGAGCATTGAAAATTGCCTTTGTGGTCGAAGACATTGTATTTGTTGATCCAAAGGTTTTTGTCCAGGCATCCTTCAATCCTGCCAGCTTCAATAAGTTCTTTATGTTCTCACCGGCTACAATGCCAAGGCCCCGTGGGCCAGGGATAATTTCAATTGTCACGCTGCCTCCTTTACCGCGTACTTTGAATGGCACGGAGTGCAGCTGATTACACTTGCACTCCCAGCTGCCGCAGCCCAGTTTGATAGGAATTACATTCAGATAAGCAGCATTCGTAGCCTTGTCGATTGCAACCCTCATTTGCGAAGCCTTGCCTTTTCCTATTCCAAACCAACCAGTCTCATTGCCTACAGCCACGAGAGCGTTAAAACGTGTCATCTCGCCTGCATCGGTCTGCTTTTGGACAATACCTACGTGTACCACTTGGCTCTTGATGTCCGGAAGAAGATGCTTGACAATCTCTGACTCCTGTATCCTCATGCCGTTCTCGTAGATCTGATCCATTGAGTTTATCTTGCCGGCTAGCACCATGCTTCCAAGCGTGGTTCTGGGTTTCCATTCTGCTTGCTGCCTTGATGACGACATTTGGCTCATCTCTGTTTTCTTACGCCTC
>JALZFN010000216.1 GCA_030861545.1 Thermoproteota archaeon
TTGCAATAGTCTCTGGCAGAAGTAAGCTTGCTGCAGAATATTCTCTCAAGCCTATAATAAAGTATTTCAACTCTGATGCCTGCGTTTTTTTAGAGGATGAAAATCGAGAGTATGCCAAGCCACACCCTTATGCGATCGAGCATGCAATGAAAGTAATGAATGCAAAAACAGCAGTCTATGCAGGTGATTCGGTAGAAGACCTGTTTATGGCAAGACGTGCCGAGAAAAAACTGGGTGTAAAAATTGCATTTGTGGGCGTGTACGGCAACAGCCCTGAGCCTGAGAAGACAATATACAAGTTAAAGCAAGAGAGTGTTAAGGCAATCATAAGAACCGTCAATCAACTACCGAACATAATAAATAAAGTAAATGTAGTTTAAAACACACTTGGTTTCTGCCAGAAGAAAAGCGAGAATTGAAAGGGTCACAAAAGAGACCACAGTCAATGTTGAAGTTAATCTCGACGGCACTGGTAAGACCAGCATTAAGACATGCCTTTCATTCATTGATCACCTTATCACGTCAGTTGGTAAGCACGCCATGGTCGACATCAAGCTCAATGGCAAGTCAAATGATGGTATCATGCACCACTTGGCAGAAGATGTCGCTATTGCATTGGCGCAGAGTATAGACAAGGCTCTGGGTGATAGGACAAGAATTACACGGTTTGGCTATGCGCTTATCCCAATGGATGAAGCGCTGGCATACGTGTCCATCGACTTAATCAAGCGGCAGTACTACAACGTACAGCTGAAACTGACTCGCGATAGCATTGAAGGAGTGCCAAGAGAGGATGTGGAGCATTTTGCACGATCATTGGTACAGAACCTAAATGCCTGCACTCATATGGTAGTCCATTATGGTGAAAACGATCACCATAAGGTCGAAGCGGCACTCAAGGCGTTTGCGGTGGCACTCCGGATGGCTACTAACATCGATACCAAAAGAAAGGAAGTGCCAAGTGCTAAAGGAGTTATGTGATGACAACAAAAATAGCAATATTTGACTATGGCGCAGGTAATCTCTTCAGCCTCAAGTCTGCGCTCGAACGCAACCAAGCAAAAAATGTTGTTGTTGACATAATCTACAACTTAAAAGAGCTACCAAAATTTGATGGACTAGTGCTTCCTGGTGTCGGCAACTTTGATCCTGCCATCAGATCAATAAAGGATAGTGCAAACCATCTCAATAAAGCTATCGACGACTGCATGCCTGTGTTGGGCATCTGTCTTGGCATGGAGATACTCTTCAACAAGAGCGAGGAGGGCAGGCTTGAAGGGTTGAAGATATTAGATGGCATCGTCATAATGCTCCCAAAGGGCAAGGTCAAGATTCCTCATATGGGATGGAACAACCTCAAAATAAAAGGTGAGAGTAGACTGCTAAAGGGAGTCAAGGACGACTCGTGGATTTATTTTGTGCATTCTTACAAGACTGTACCCAAGGATAGCGGGATAGTAGTAGCAACTTCTGACTATGGCGTCAGCATCCCGGCAGTCGTTGAAAAGGGTAATCTGATAGGTGTCCAGTTTCATCCAGAAAAGTCGGGCAATGTCGGCACACTTATGATCAAGAACTTTATTGAATTGTGCAAAGAACAAGCGAAATGAAAGTCATAGCTGCAGTTGACATCCTGGGCGGAAGTGTAGTCCGGCTTGTCAAGGGTGATCATGCCAACAAGGTCGCATATAGTAATGATCCTGTTGAAACTGCAAAAAAGTGGGAGACTTTCGGAGCCGATATGTTGCATGTTGTTGATCTTGATGCAGCGTTTTCGAGTGGCAGCAATTCAGAGCTTATCACAAAAATAGCAGAAGCGGTCAGGATCCCCGTGCAGGTTGCAGGCGGCATTAGATCGCTAGAAAAAGCTGAGCAGATGCTGTCAATAGGATCGAAGGTTGTGATTGGCACCATGGCCTACAGTGATCCAGAGGTCCTAAGAAAGCTTGTCAAGAAGAATGCATCCAGAATAATAGTTTCAATAGATCAGATAAATGGTATAGTTATGGTAAAAGGCTGGAAAGAGTCAACTGGAACTACAGTTGCAGAAGCAATATCGCAGTTTCATGCAATAGGAGTTGATGAATTTTTGCTGACAAGCATAGATCGTGATGGGACGCTGCAGGGTCCTGATATAAAAACACTGACAGAGGCTGCTGTGTCCGCAAGAATAATTGCAAGCGGAGGGGTCGCAAGTATAGAAGATGTGATAAAAATCAGAAGTGCCGGCTGTATATCTGTCATAATTGGCAAAGCTATGTACGATGGCAAAGTGAGCATTGAAAGGGTGAAGGCAATAGCATAATGACGCTGGCAAAGAGAATCATCCCTTGTCTTGATGTCGACAACGGCAGGGTCGTCAAGGGAGTACATTTTGCAGAGGTCAAAGATGCCGGTGACCCAGTCGAGCTTGCCAAAAAATATAGCGAGCAAGGGGCTGACGAGCTTGTGTTTCTTGACATTACTGCATCGCAGCAAAGGAGGGACATAATGAGAAGTGTTGTAAGAAAGGTGGCAAGAGTCATCGATATCCCATTCACAGTTGGTGGCGGCATCAAGAAGCTTGAAGATGCCCGTGACATCTTGCTTTCTGGCGCAGACAAGGTCTCGATCAACACCGCCGCAGTCAAGAGCCCTGAATTGATAACAGAGCTGATGTCGATCTTTGGGAAGCAGTGTATTGTGGTGGCTATAGATGCAAAAAGAAATTACCGTGCTGAGATAGGCAAGACGATGTTTAAAGATAAGGATGGAAGGAGATTTTGGTTTGAGGTCAGGATTTATGGAGGCAAGGAAGGAACAGGGTTTGATGCTATCAAATGGGCGAAGGAAGTTGAGCAACGTGGAGCCGGTGAAATATTACTGACAAGCATTGACGCTGATGGTACTGAGAATGGTTATGATATCGAGCTTACCCAGGCTATCTGCAATTCAGTCCCGGTGCCCGTAATTGCATCTGGCGGCTGCGGAAAGGCTCGCCACATGTTTGATGTGTTTGAAAAGACAAATGTTGATGCCGTACTGGCCGCATCGATATTCCACTACGAGAAGTCAACAGTCGATAAGATAAAGAAATATCTAAAGAGAAATGGTATCAAGATCAGGATATAATAAAGCGAGAATGTTACAATCATGATGATGTTTGGTGCACAGTCCGGCAGCAGCATTCCGTTTGAAAGCCACCTTGAAAAGTTGAAGGAACCATGTAGAACCGTATTGGTCGACCTACGAAAATTTGTGATGTCACTTGGCAGTAACGTGATAGAAGAGGTAAGGCCCCATAGAATAGTCTATGCTAAGACCATGAACCTTAGAACATTTCTTGACGTAGAGCCAATGGCCAACGACTCGCTGCTACTATCAATAAGGTACGGCAGAGAGATGCCGTCTATCACTATAACGATCACAAATACGGAAGATGCAGAACGCGCGAAGAAGCAGATATCTGAAGCATACCAAAAAATTCGCTAATTGTTGTTGTTGATTGTAAAGTTGGCAAACTCACCCGTATACTTCTCAAATCTTACGTCCACGTCCTCCACCTTCGCCTTTGGCGGGCCGACGTGACACCACTCTATGACTTCATTAACATCCCCATTGTCGCCTTCAAAGATCGCCTCGACACGGCCATCTAGTAAGTTGCGTACCCACCCAGTGACTCCGCGTCTAGTCGCTACTTGCTTTGTATTTTGTCTGAAATAAACTCCCTGCACCTTGCCTCTGATAAATACATGGGCCCTGGTTTTTTCCTTGCTATCACTCACTTGCACTTATATTGTGATGTTGATCTAAAAAATGATCCCGCGGGTAAAACATTTCGAAAAATTCGCGATTGAAATATTATTATTCTATCTCTCCGCCTTCTTCACAGAACAAGTGATCATATGCCGTCCCCTTCCTTACAAGCCTGAATTTGCCATCACTGTCCTTCATTACTATGGGAGGCTTAGTCTGACAGTGGAATGGCATGTTGAATACTACGGAGTATGCACCCACATTGTAGAATGACACATACCGTCCAACTTCTGATTCGCTCAGGTCTGATACTTTCGAAAGCGGGAAGACATCGTACGTGTCGCAGAGCCTTCCTGCTAGATGCGTATTCTTGACAGTGGCAAATGTAGTTGTCTTGTTCTTGTCGCCTGTTACCACTTGCACAACTTCTTGGGGGTATTCTTGCTTTAGTAGCGCAGCATCGAGCAGTATGTGGTAGCCAGCGTCCACAATGACTATCTTATGTTCGTTATATTCTTTAGTATTCACTATCCTTGAGACAAGGATTGATGATTCAGCCACTAAGAAGCGGCCACTTTCGATCATAAGGGTAAATGTGCCATGCGTCTCTGCTAGCTGGTTTAGCTTGCTGACATGATTCTCGGCCATCTGGGCTGGTGTCGGCACAGGATCATTATAGAATACTGGCGTTCCGCCACCAATGTCAAACGTATTGACTTGGAAGGCAGGATTTTCCTTCTTCATCTTGGTTATGAATGCATCCATTTTGTCCAATGCATGGGTATAGCATGAAAAGTCGGTGATTTGAGATCCTAGATGGAAATGAAAACCTTCGAACTTTAATAGGTCACTTCCCATTAAGTGCTTGATCATCTTGGCTGCGCTGTCTGCAGTTCCACCGTTGAATGGCACTCCAAATTTGCTGTTCCTGTACGAAGCCCTAACTTCCGCCTTAACACCTACTTCTGGGTTTATGCGTATCATTGTCAGTGGTGCTGCTCCTCC
>JALZFN010000158.1 GCA_030861545.1 Thermoproteota archaeon
TACTGCACTATTCCTTACTAATGTCTTAAGCTCTTCTTTACTTTCTGCGGCAACATAGATAGAAGGAGTCCAGTTATCCTCTAGGCGGATAGAATTGCCGCTTTCATCCTTGATCCATAATACCATCCTGTCATTCAATGGATAGGCATCAAACAGCCATCCAGAATCGGCGGCTGTCAAGGATGTTGTTTTTTCTCCTCCTTCTCCTCCTCTTCATTTCTGAGCTTTTCCATCGCCTGCTTCAATTCCTTAATGATAAGGTGCTGCTTGAACAGGAGGGTCATTATTACCACTTCTTCAGGGAAAGGCTCTCCCTTGGCATTGATTGCTTCTGCATACCTGTAGCATAGTTTGAGCATGTCTTCGAATTCCTTTCGCTCCTGCCCGCGCAGCATGTCTGAGTAGCCTTCGTACGACTTGATAATCTGCGTAAGGATGTCATCGCTTGGATTCAGTGACAGGCTACAATCTGCTCCCTTTTTACTACTTCAATCTGCTGTGCAATTTTCATCAGTTCTCTATTGTGATGAAAGAGTATACTGATAAAAATAGGATGTATCCTTACCAAGCTGACAGCACCAGAGCAGGCAGAGATATACAGCCGCGGAATCGCAAACATGTCATCAAAGTCCTTTCTTTCACTGACGTCAAGGTGCTTTCTGTAATCCCTCCACTCAGATTCCTCTTCCGCCAGGGCCAATCGAAAAGATGGTACGGTCCTTCCCAAGCTTTTTGCTTCCTCCTTCACCACCACCAGCTAAGCGGTCGTTGCAGCTAGTAGTCGCAATTGATTTGGATAGGGCGACATTCTTTCAACTTTCCAGTGGCACGAATAGCAAAATCCACACTTGGTACAGACGGAAGGAGTTCTTTTATTGCAATCTTTACAAACCTTGTATATCTGGGCAGCTTGAGCTAGGAAGTCATGTCTACGTTGTCGCATAATAAAGGCACATAATCAGCTTTTAGATAAACTGTAACACACCTTTGGGAGAGGGGGAGGAGGTGTATTCAGGGTACCTTGTCCTTTATTAGGTGCCATGTTGCAACCTGTGAATCTTATGCAGGTCACCAATCAGTATCTGTGCTCCACCTGTGGCTCTGTCCTAAAGGAAACTGCAGAATATATCGAAATTCACTTACTGCTAAGAGGAGAAGAGGAATGCCCAAGTTGTGGGTCTATGCTAGCTGAGAGCCTCACAAGAAAGTCGATTCGTCCTCAAGTCAATATCATTCCTACAATTATTCAAACCGCCGCGGATACTCTACTGCAGAGGAAATTAAGATTTGATATTCCCAAGATAGATTCCTTCCTTGGTCTTTCGGTTGCTGATTTGTGCTGCATTTCAGGCTACGGCTCAAATCTACTACTTACAAGATTGTGCGTAAGATCGCTGTTGCCTGAAAGATATGGGGGCCTGAATTCTCCCTATGTCATGGTCGCGGATACAGGGAACCGTACCGATGTGTATAGCGCAGTTAATATCGCAAGGCAGTATGGAATGAACAAGGAAAATGTTGCAGAGAGAATATTTGTAATCCGGGCATTTACTGTACATCAGGTAAGGCGACTCTTATCAATCGAATTGCCCACGATTATTCCGAAATATCAGGTTAGGGTAGTCATTATTCCTGGATTGCTAAATGCATTTGACGAAGATCCTAACATGAGAATAAAAGATGTAAAGAAGGAAACCTCAAAAATACTGGGAGCGGTAAAGGAATTATCAGCTGGAGTGCTCGTTGTAACGTCGGTTCAACAAGGAGATCATAGGCGGCACTCAAAACAAGTTTTGCGTACATTCAAGAAACGCATCCACGTAGTTCAAAAGGAAAAACATGGCCCATTGAAAGCTGAAATTTATGACCATGGGGACAGCAAAGTCGTTAACTTGACAGAAAGAGAGATTAGGATCATATCTAGAAAGTAGTATATGCATGCCACGTGCACACTCAATAGGGAATATTTCAATACCTTCTCCACCTCCTCCATCGAACAGGAATCAAACTCGAAATCAAGGCAATAGTGACGAAGCCCGCAGGGGCGAAGGTACAATCCCCACTGCCATGCAAGTATCTTCACCCAAGAGTTAAGAACCACGCTCAATTCTGCAAGAGTGGGTAGTGTGGAGATATATCGCGGAGATATCGCAGATATCTTCCAGGTGTATCTAAGGCCTATCGATCAGCTTTTTTCTTGTAGCGGCGTCTCTTGCTCTCAGGCAGCCTTTCAATCGCATAGCGGAGCATAGTACTAGGCATGACATTATAGTGCTTCTTAAGAAACGCCTCTTCTGCCGCAGCATCTCTCTTGCCCACTTCGCGCAGCATCCAGCCGGCGGCCTTGTGGATAAGGTCATGCCTGTCCTGCAGGAGCATCTCTGCGATCTTCAGCGTGTCGGAGAAGTCCCCATTTCTGATAAAGTGGTACGTTGCCACGATCGCTATTCTCCTTTCCCATACGTTCTCCGATCCTGCGAGCTTGTACAGAAGCACCCTGTCTCTATTGTCAACAAGGTGCGATCCAAGTATGTTTGGCCCGGACAAGTCCACAAGATCCCAGTTGTTCACCTGCTTTATGTTGTCTAGGTAGAACTTTGCGATCTGTTCTTTTTCTTCTTC
>JALZFN010000163.1 GCA_030861545.1 Thermoproteota archaeon
ATAACAAATATTGTAAACTCTATAACGCCCACTGGCAAGAGGATCTGGTATACACGATTGAAAAGGGAATATTATGTAGTCACCACAAGAATTTAGTGAATAAATTTCTTAAAGAGTCATATAGCGCCTAAAGTTTTAGCTCCGTAGTCCCTCACAGTTTTAATTAATTGGCTCTGGACCTGCCGCTACTTGCGCGCTCCATTTTCGCCTAGTTGGACCAGTTCCGAACGAATTATTAAGAGGTCGTGGAATTGTCACTCTATACTTTGTCCGACAGCCAATCAGGCAGTTTTGGTGATCAGAAGCATTATGAAATAATAATAATTGGCTCTGGACCTGCCGGATATACAGCTGGCATTTATACTTCACGCGCGAAGCTCAGCACACTCATTATATCGGGCACTTTGCCCGGCGGCCAGCTTATGACTACAAGTGAAGTAGAAAATTATCCGGGCTTCCCAAACGGTATATTCGGACCCGAACTGATGATGAATATGCGCCAGCAGGCAGAAAGATTTGGAGCAGTAATTGTTGACGATGAGGTGACCAGGGTTGATTTCAAAAAGAGACCTTTTACAATCACAACTCATGCAGAAAGTTACACAGCAGAAGCAACCATAATATGCACAGGCGCGTCTCCTCGTAAGCTTGGTATTCCTGCAGAACAGCAATTTGGTGGCAGAGGAGTTTCATATTGCGCGACTTGCGATGGTCCATTCTTCAAAGGCGAGGAAATTGTAGTCGTCGGTGGCGGCGATACTGCAATGGAAGAAGCTACATTTCTAACGAAGTTTGGCAAGTCAGTAAGGATAGTTCACAGACGAGACTCGCTGCGCGCTAGCAAGATCCTCCAGCAAAAGGCGCTTGAAAACCCCAAAATTGAGTTCATCTGGAACAACGTCGTAGCAGATATCAAGGGCAACAATAAAGTTTCAACTGTCCTAGTCAAAGACATCAACACCGGCAAGGAAAGGTCTATCAATGCCGGCGGCATCTTCGTAGCAATAGGACATGAGCCCAACACCGCTATTTTCAGCGGGCAGCTTGAGCTTGATGATAAAGGCTATATCGCACTTACTCAACACACGAGGACTAGCGTTGAAGGGGTTTTTGCTGCTGGAGATGTTCATGATCATAGATATAGACAGGCCGTAACTGCCGCGGGCTTTGGCTGCATGGCAGCAATTGATGTCGAGAAGTGGCTTTCTGAAAGAAAGCATACTGGGAAAAAATAATAACAATAATCCTTTTCGCATTTTTGGTGGAGCATCAAATGGTGCTAGATGAACTTAAGTCAAATACCTCTGAGTTGGCCGCGCCGCACGGTCACTTTGCATATCGTAATTTGATGAGGGGTTGAGGAAGAACTATGTATGAAAATTGACTGAAAAACATAGACATGTATTTGAAAATTATTTCCACGATTGTCGTTTGGGAAAAGGGTGCATAGCCATTAATATAAAAAGAAGTAACTTTGCGAGCTTAAATGTAATTTTAAGCAAAAAAAGATTGCGCTGTAATATTTCGTCATCCTTCTATTTTCATAATGGACTCTAATAGCATCTTTTGTCGGTGCATTAGCTAACGGGTTATAGATGGTATCAAGAAAGAAGTAGCTATAAAAGACTCTACTTGGAGTTTAGTTCGTTTGTCGGCTCCTTGTTCACGAGTAGGCCAGTTTGGACATATATTTTGAATTCTCAAGAGCCATATCATACTCCTCCGGACTTAGGACATTTTCCTTGACGTATAGACTCTTGAATTTTCTTCCATCATCTGCAAAAATGCCAACAATAACACCATGATCAACATTCTGTGCCACCTCCAACATTGAAGTCATGACTGATCCTGACGAGGGACCAACAAGCATCTCCTCCTTTTCAACGAGTTGTCTTACTGACTCAAATGAAGCCGTATTGGTTGCAGTCATCCATTCATCGGCCACCGCAAGGCGCCGTTTGAAAAGCTCCGGCATTGCTGATTCTTCAAAGTTTCGCAATCCTTGCAGGAGATGGTTCTTTTGAGCCTGTATCGCAATGACCCTAACGTTCTTGTTCTTTTCCTTCAAAAACATTCCAGTGCCAGTTACTGTACCTCCTGTTCCACAGCCCGTAAGAAAGTGTGTGATAGTGCCGTTTGTCTGCTTCCAGATCTCAGGGCCAGTGCTTTCATAGTGTGCTAAGAAATTGGTATCATTTTCATATTGGTTTGGCATGTAGTAAATGTCAGGTCTTGGCTTTGAAATAGCCTTTGCAAGCGCAATGCTCTGGTCAGTTCCTGCACCTACTCGGGGGCACAAGTCATCGGATGTTTCATGTAGGCTTGCTCCAAGATCACGCAGAATGTTCTTTGTTTCCTCGCTCACCTTTTCAGGTATGACGATTTCCACTTTGTAGCCAAGTGCAGTTGCAATGCCTGTCAGCGCAATCCCGGTATTGCCGGATGAAGGTTCTATGATGATGCTCTTGTCCTTCTTTAATATTCCCTTCTTTTCTGCATGCTTTATCATCCAGTATGCAGCCCTATCCTTGACAGAGCCAAAGGGATTGTGCCACTCTAGTTTGGCAAACAGCTTCACATTCTTAGTGGAAAGCGACTGGAGTTCAACCAGGGGTGTCTGTCCTATTCGTTCTACAACATCAGGCTTTGCAACTGCTGTCAATTTTTTTTTATTTCGCCTTCTTTATCATGAATTCAAGATCTTTATCAGCCTTATTTAGGGATATTAGCTGATGTCCGTTGCGGTTGATCCACCTTGAAATATCCTCTTCAGATTCGGGGTCATCGGAAACTACCTTGAGAGTATCGCCTATCTTGAGGCGCTCCATTTCCATCTTAGTACGAAAGACGGGTTCGGGACAGTAAAGCCCTCTTACGTCAATTGACTTAGTAGGTGAAGCACTCATAGTAACGAATGTAATAAAAATCAAAGCATCGTTATATTAAATGTTACAGTTGCTGCCGGAAAAGATCCCGTTCCCTTGCCCTTAGTAGTGACTTGACTGAAGATGTTGCCGTTTTCTCGAAGTCATAGCCGCGAAGAATGGCCACCGGCGTGCCTTCGGCCTTGCCCATCACGAGCTCGGCTGCCGAAGCTATCTCGTCTGCCACCGCAATCTCACTTACTCTCAATTTTTTGCCATACATGTCAGAAGTTCCGATGTAACTCTTGATCGGGTTGATTCCAGCGATGCCTATCGCAACGTTTGTTTGACCGTTTCTAAAGGTTCGGCCAAAGGTGTCGGTTATAACTACGGCTATTTCCTTGCCGACCTTTTTCTTTACCGAGTCCTTGAGCCTACTTGCAGACTTGTCTGGGGCAACTGGCAACAACACTGCCATATCACCTTCCACATTGCTCTGGTCTACGCCAGCGTTTGCACATACAAAGCCGTGCTTTGTTTCCGATATGATTATACCATTTTTTGCACGCAAAATTTGTGTCGATTCCTTCAATATCAGATCCATTACGCGGGGGTCTTTATCATGCTCCTTTGCCATGCGGATCGCCTTTGCAGAAGGTTTGATGGTGGTAAGGTCTATAATGCTCCCTTCTACTTTTGATACAATCTTGTGCGTGACAATAAGAATATCCTCATTCTGGATCTCAATCTGACTATGACTTATTGCTTTGAGGATCATATCAACAAGGTCGTCGTCGGGCATAATATTAGCAGAAATTCTGATAGGGACTATCTGTATCAACGTCTGTGGTTGAAAGAGAGAAGTTAAAAAATGAGTTGGTTGCTAATGCTTTCTGCTTGCTGCGTTTATCAGCACAGCCTCACCAAAATTTTTTTTTAACAAGTTCAGAAGCAGGCTCAGATCACGCTTCTCAATTGAAACATCGGCCTTTTCTCTCACAATGTCTACAGGGCAAAACCCTACTGTGTATCCAGCCAAAGCAAATAGCTTCAAGTCATTAGCGCCGTCGACCACGACGACAATGTCCTCCTTTCTGATGCCCCATTGTATTATCGTATGCCTGATTGCGGCTGCTTTGTCTGATGTGACATGCATTATCACATCCTCCAATTTGCTATCCTTAAACACCAATTCATTAGAGAATATCTCATCGATACCAAGCTCATCTTTCAGCCTGTCGGTGATTATCGTAAAGCCACCGGATACTGCAATCATTTTCCACTCCGCCTTCTTGAGCGCAGAGCAAAGCTCTTTTGCGCCGGGCATAATTGGCAGGCTTTCGCCTATCCTCTTGGCGTCCTCATAGCTAATTCCCCTGAGTGCTTGCACCCTGCGCCTGAGCCCCTCTTCCCAGTTAATCTCACCCCTGATTCCGGCATTGGTGATCTCCCAGATCTCCTTCTCTTTTCTTGGTCCCATTAGCTGGGCTAAAACTGGAAGGTACTCAGCATTTAGGAGAACACCTTCTACGTCAAAGACAATCAGCATGCTATTTTGCTTATGCAAAACAAATTTCCGTCAGTATATTAAGCTTCTCCACATCTTTCTATTATCCCTACTAATGCCCTCTTATCGTCTTTTGTTTCTTGTTGTTAAGATAGTCCGTCAACAAAACCTTGTCAATGTCTACAGGGTTGATGTAGTATGACCGCCCCTTGACATACTTTTCCATTTCATTGACGTATCCAAGCAAAGAGTCCTCTTCGCTGATCATTATGGTATCAATATCAATCTTTTGCGAGTGGACTTTTTTTGCTTCAACAATAGTGCGCTCGCCGATATACTGGTCTACCTGCCTGTAGCGGTAGCACAGGTATACTAGCTCACCTGACGCAATGTCAAGATTCATACTATGATCATGTTTGACATCATCAAGAGTCTCCCTGTCTGGTGTATAGAAATGTGAATAAGGTCTCTCTGATAGTATCTTATCTTGCTCGCTTTTGTCATCTATAAAACACGCGCTGGGATGACCATCTGTCACAAGTACTATGCGCTTGTTCATTGCACCATCCTTTTGCAATATCTTGTTTGCCAACCTAAATGCCGCCTGGTAGTTAGTGTAGTGCAAAAAGTCAGAGCCTGGTTCAAAGGTCTTTAGATAAGGAATGTCCTGCGGCGCGACCTTGGATGCAAGCGCGCCAAACCCTACAATGTAGACTGAGTCTGAGGGAAAGAAATTGTGGTTTAACAAATAGAGACTCCACAGTGCACGCTTGGCCGCCTCGATTCTACTCATGTCTCCATACATTGATGAATAACGCATAGTGGAGCTGAGGTCGATGCAATATACTACTGCGACACGGACATCCTGTATTGTTTCGTATTCTTCGAAGTCATCGACATCAATCTGGAGGGGCAGTTTTAGATTGCCGCCGTTCTTCTTCAGCGTTCGCTGGATTGTGTTCAGAAGCGACGTGGGAACATTAAGCAGTCTAATGTCATCACCCGGCTCATACTTTTTGGTAGTATCTAGCACAAGCGAGCCAGAGCCCAGGTTCTGTGATTCGTGTGTGCCGTATTCTCCAGCCTTGAGGGCTTTCATTAGGTCGCTCAGTATCTTACTGCCTATTGCCGTAAAACCCTTGGCGCTAAGCCACTTAGGTGAATCCTTTAGGTAGCCCTTCTGCATTAGGTACCTGATGAGTGCCATGCCCGAATCATCTCCACTTTCTCCCGATGAATCGGCCACTGAACCTGAGCTCTGCTCTTGTTGGCTACCTTCCTGTTGCTTTGAAAGCGATGACATCAGTCCCTGCAGAGTCTGCTCTAGCTCCTGCAGGCTAGGTGTCTTTTCCTTCAATGCCTCTCTTCCTACTGCCTTGAGCAGTTTGTCAAGCATGTCGCGAGAGGGCTGACTCTCGCTTTTTCCCTCTTGTCTTTGCTCCTGACCCTCTTTATCAAGTGGAAAATACACGTATTTCTTGCTGCCTAGGGCATTATTGTGCGAGAGCATAACTGTTGTTATCCTTTTTGTCCAGAAGTGGAGGCTGGATGTAGCGCAGGCCCTCAAGTATTACCTCAGTCATTGATGCAGTAAATTCTCCATCAAGATCCTGGCGTAGGAGGATATAGTCTCTTTGTATACCAAGCTGCCGGGCTTGCTCGACGAGCTGTTTTTGATCTTCCTTTAACATAGCAATGGTTTCGTTTACTGCCTGCTTGAGCGCAGGAAACTGGGATAGCTGTGACTCATAGTCTAAATTCACGTTGTTTCCGCTGCCGCCAGCACCAACCATTGTTTGCGACACATGAAAGGTCTTATTCTTTGCGAAATCGTTCTTGACTTTAGTCAACTGTTCCGGCGTTAGCTTTTGGATGTATTCAAGCGACACCTCCTTTAGTGTGCTCTCAATTATTGAGTCAAGTACATTCTTTCTGTTCTGGCGGGTGTCTTCCATTTCTGCAAGCTCGAATTTGGATGATTGTTGGATGCAATGAATATCACAAAAGCGCGGGATTGCCTTAACGCCATATGCGATGGATCGTGTACGTTCCGCTTCTCCCACCATCATCTCCATCGAATGTACTGACATTCTAACGCTGACCCCCTTGTCATGGTTTACATCGGGATGGGCACGAGTCATCTGAGTTATCTTAGCAATCGTCTTTATCATAAAGACAGGCAACATAACATTCTTGGCGTCTGCAATCTTTGATTCTTGCACAATGATCAGCATCTCATCTTCTACTGACGTAGGATAGTGTGTGTCGACATGGCTTCTCAGCCTGTCAAACAACGGCTCGATTATCTTGCCTGAGTGAGTGTAGTCTATAGGATTTGCAGTTGCAATTATCCGGACATCAGGCTTGAATACGAGTGGATACGCACCTGTAGTAAATTTACCCTCTTGAAGAACACTGAGCAGAGACACCTGCTTGCGTGGATCGAGTACCGGCAATTCATCAATGCACAATATGCCATGCCTTGCCTGCAATAGATGACCTGCAGAATATGACTCTATACTGTAAAGCTCGACTCCCTTTTTGGCTATCTTGATTGCGTCTATCTGTCCGACCAGATCTTTAACAGAGATATCAGGCGTTGATAGTATATACTTGTACCTATCTGCACCGCTCATCCAGTCGATCTTGGTCTCAAACTTGTTTGCTTGAATAATCTCCTCACACTCCGGCGACACTGTGAATTCCGGCTTCGTTCTCACGATTTCAGAGTCCGTCAATAGCGCGATCAGTTCATGTTCTGAAATTAATGTAGGAATATCATTTGTTATTGTTCCCCTTACTATAGGGATTGGCGATAAGAGGTTCTGCGCAATTGCCTCTGCAATTTTGGTCTTGGCCTGCCCTATCTGGCCAACAAGTAGCAAATCGTGGCCTGACAAGATTGCGCGATTGATAGCAGGTATAACGTCATCGTCATAACCGATGATGCCAGGGAATGGGTGTTCTCCTTTTTTCAACTTGGAAACTAGGTTGCCTCGCATCTGCTCTTGAACAGTCACATGTTTGTAGTGTATCTTGAGTAAGTCTCCAAGTGTCCTAATCTGTTTGTAATCCTCAGGGACGCCAGGCATCATTTCAGTATATTTTGGTTGTGAACTGTAAGCGTGATGAACTATTTCCTCTATTGTGGAGGTCATATTGTAAGACGGTGGTTTCTGGGTCGACACAAATTTAAAGATTGTTAGAGTTAATGTAGATTTTTGATAGATGTTCAGCTGCCTCTGATCCTTCTCGTTCGATAGCTGTTTGCAGCTTTTGTCAGCTTGGCAGCTATACTTTTTGAAAGCCAAATTAGTTCTTTATAATCAGGGTTGTCTAATTATCGGGGACTCATGATCATAGCATGCGTCGCTATGTTTGTGAAGGCGTATCACGTAGTCTAAATTTTTTAGAAACAAACTCAGAAATCAATATGGGATAGGTTGGGAACTGAGCCTTCTGCGAACGGCAATGTTACAAGTTACATACTCTTCTGGCGCGTCGCAGCCAGCCAGCATGGTTTTTATTGCGGGATATTATTTCGTCATTATTGTTTGTCTGTATCAGAGTATAAACACATCCTCCGAATCGCGGGCAAGGATATTGATGGCAGCAAGAAATTGATAGTCGCCCTCAGTGAAATTAAAGGCGTAGGGTACAATTTTGCTCAAGTGCTGACTCAATCACTTAACATTAACCCTAACATGCGCGTTGGTTTTTTGAATGAAAATGAGATCCGCGACATCGAGCAGGCGATCTCCAATCCGGCTAGCGCAGGCTTCCCACAATGGTACCTTAATAGGAGGAAGAACATGGATGACGGCTCGAACTACCATCTGATAACCTCAGATCTTGATTTCGCTGCTTCAAATGATATTGAGCGGGAAAAATTAGTAATGAGTTGGCGTGGCTACAGACACATGTTTGGCCTGAGAGTAAGGGGCCAGTGTACCAGAACCACAGGCAGAAAGGGTGGTGCAGTAGGGGTCAAGAAAGTTAAGATGATGCCTGGTGCAACAGCTCCTGCGGCAGCTCCAGAGGCAGCTGGTGGGAAGGAACCTGCAAAGCAGCCCACAGCGCCAGCTGCTGGCAGCCCCGCCAATCCACCTCCCTCATCGAAGGAACCTACTAAGAAATAGATGGTGGTCATAGATGGGAGATCCGCGTAAGGCAAAGAAAACCTTCCACAGACCTCGAATGATCTGGACTGCAGACCAGCTGAACGCTGAACTTTACGCGATGGGGTCTTATGGGCTTAGGAACAAGCGTGAGCTTTGGAAAGCTCAGACGGAAGTTGCATGGATCAGAAACCAAGCTCGTGCTCTTTTGGCACTTTCAGCAGAACTGAGAGCAGAAAAGGAGAGGAGGTTGCTAAACTTTTTGAACAGGCTTGGGCTCGCAAGAGAGGACGCAACTCTTGATGACATCTTGAACTTAAAAGTTGAAGACTTGCTAGAGCGGCGTCTTCAGACAATAGTCATGAAAAAGACTGGCACCAACTCACCCTACTACGCAAGGCAGA
>JALZFN010000170.1 GCA_030861545.1 Thermoproteota archaeon
AGGTGTGGTCAAAATCGATTGAAGAAGACTCAAACTATTATTTCGAGCTTAGGACCGATATCAGCACAAACAAGCCAATCGTTCTTGCAAAAAAAGTAGTCAAGGACGACAATGACGAAGAGAACAAAATTGAAGGTGGCTCAGGATTCAAGGTCGAGGCGGTGCTCCACGCAAAACTCTCACCAATTACAAGGAATAACATGAAAAACAAGATCAACGAATACATTAGCCAGACAAGTATCGTCAACCCTTATGCTATTATTGAGTATGAAACTGACGAGGGCAAAGTAATATTTGAAAGAAGGACGGAAGTCATGCCACAGCCTGCCAAAGAAGTCCTCCCACACCCAGCTGATATGGATCTCAAAACGCTCAAGAAAGCGATAATGAGTTTTATGAACCAAAAGACTACACTTCAGGGAATCTTGTCTTCCTCATTTCAAAAGATGTCAAGCGAAAAGGCAAAAGAGATAATTGCCAAAGCAGAAGTTGAGAATAAAGCCGCTGACAAGTACTCCGAAAATGAGCTAATTGAGATTATCAAGGTGTGCAAGCACATCAACTTCCAGCAGGCAAACACGGATCATCTGAGCCCAATTGGTGAACAGATCTTAACGACTGGCATGACCTCTGAATACACAATTGTCACCACAAAAGAAGCAGCAACAGCCGCTACAGCCCCGCCAGGAGAAGAAGCCTCTGCCACAGAAGTACAACGCCCTCAGATCACAGTCAAGATGTTGAAGCCAGCACTTGCTGCATATGCGTCCCGCACGTGTGTAATCAACAACAGGCCCACCATTGTCGAGTGCGGCATAGCATATGGCGGTGACATTCCCTCATTCAAGCTCTACAGGTTTGCAAACAAGATTCCTCTCCTATACGATGAAGGATCAGATGTAGCAAGAGAAGTGGTCTCAGAAGTTGAGATAAATAAGATGGGCATCACCAAGAAGCAGGCAAAGGAGCAGTTTGCAAATGGTGGAGCAAAATCTGACAGAGCCGTAGAACTTTTGCCAACTCACATCTTTTTTCATATTTGTTCTACCAAGATCCCATACAAGACTGCTGGCAAGGAAAGCATAGCATCAGAAGGCGAGCTGAAAAAATACATGAAGTATTGCCTTTCTGAGCTTTATCGTAAGGTGAGCGCGCAGATAAGAAAGGAGCTACGCATGAAGGAGGCCCAGGGCAGGCTTAATCTCTACAAGTATTACATTCCTTTGGTTGTAAGCGCGATTTCCGAGTCTATACGGCTAGATTCTGTCAGGCTGGAGCAGGCGTTCACCATGCTCGCAGAAAAGCATGTCAAGGGCGAGCTCTCTGGAGTACGAACGGAGAAAAAGGAGGACAGAATAACTGGCGAGCGCCTTGAAGAAGAAGCAGATGAAGCAATAGAGATTGACAGTGAAGTTGTCAAGTCAGACAAGGAACAGCAGCAACAGAAGCAACAACAGCGAGAGCAACAGCAGATCGCAATCAGCAGTGCAGGCAAGAGAAAGTTTGGCAAGCCAACAAAATCGAGAATCAATAAGAAAAAGATACCCGAAACGCTGCGGAAAGACAAAAAGCCGGAAGAAGAATCTTCTCAGACGACTCTTGACAAGGTAGTAGTAGTGGAGGATGCCAAGCCAAGAAAGGGGAGGAAGAGCAAGTAAGTGCCAGCAGACAAGCGTCACCAGGAAGTCATCAAAAAGATTAAGCTGATAATGAAGGATGTCAGCACTGACCTTATGGTGCAAAAGACTATGCCTGTGTTAAATGTCCCCAAGGTAGGCTATGACAACACAGTCTGGTCGGGAGAAGAAAGAATGCTAACGATCGGTGACAAGACAGTCAGCATAAGCCCAGACAGTACTAAGAAAATACCGACGTTTGCTCAATATCTAGTAATGGCCAATGCCGTCCGCAGACTGCTAAATGAGGAAATGGAGAGTACTATAAGGGGAATGTACTATGCCACCTTGAGCACTGTAGGCGACGAGAAGAATAAGCAAAAGTTCTGGAGCGGCCAAGATGACTCGGACGATGCGATCAAGGCAATAGAGCTTTTGACAGGTGTTCCAAGAGAAGAGTTTTCAGTAACTTCAAAGCCAAAGGGCATGATCTCGGGCCCAATTACTCTCAGGGTGGGAGGTGATATCATTAACTGCAATCTTGGCAGTAGGGCCACATCGCAACTGATACCGACCAATATACGTGATGTTGAAATAGTAGACGTTAAGGCCGACTTTGTAATGGTTGTGGAAAAAGATACTGTGCTCAACAACATACGTAAGTCAGGCTTTATACAGAAGCATAATGCAATCCTGATGACCGGCTCAGGCGAGCCAGACAGGGCTACTAGAATGATGGTCAAGGCACTCAATGAAGAGTGGAAAAAGCCAGTGGTGGTTTTTGCAGATGCCGACCCGTGGGGCCTTGGCATAGCGCTTCGATACAAAATCGGCAGCGAATCACTAAGCTACGACAGTTACCGGCTCGTCACGCCGGATGCCAAGATACTTGGCATGCTGTTCTCCGACATTTATGAATACAATATACCCGAAGTTGCAAGGCTTGCCGCGTCAGAAGAAGACCTCAACAGGGCAAACGATATGAAGAAAAAGCCTTGGTTCCAAGACAAAAAGTGGCAAAAGGAGCTTGACATATTTCTAAAGAATAAGGAAAAGTGCGAGCTCGACGCATTCTTCAAGCATGGCTTTAAGTACCTCTCAGAGACCTATCTGCCACAAAAACTGCGGCAAGCAGGCGTAATTTAGTATATCTGTTTCTATCTTATTACTCCAGAATCCTCCAAAGGCTTATGAAATCAATTCACCTAAGTGCAAATGATCCGCTGTTCAACTTAAGGATTGAAGACTAGGGATAGCGAGCAAAAATTTGTGGGAGCATCTCGAAAAACACAATACTATGAAGAAACCCTTCGGGATCTTTCCCACTGACTGCTTTTGCACACGAGAGACGCCGCTAGACTATACGTCAATAACAAGAGAACTGGAAATTATTGTAGTTGAGATTTCACTCAGCTAGACCTTCTACCGGCTCTCCAGTCGGCAGTGGGGCATTCCTGTCTACTTTATACTTGAATACATCATTGTAGTCCATTCCAAGAATAACATTTCTGCCAACGGCAATAATCTTTGACTTTGGAATATCAAAGCGCCAGTTATAATGGCCCCAAACTACGATTTTGTCATCTGTTTCTTTCATCACATGGCCAATATGCTCTTCATCCTGAGTTCTGACGCCTTTGTTAAAAAGAGACTTTGGATATTTTCCTTCGTATGTTCCCAAGTCTACAGGCTCAGGCAAATCTACAGGATGTACATGTTCTTTATCAATAGGCAATGGCTCTTTTCTGTCAATCTTGTACTTCTTTACAATTTCATGAAATGGTAGGTCGATAAGCACGTTGGCTGCAGCAAACCTAACTGCCGACTTGGGGATATCGTACCTGTCATCACCTTCTCCAAACACAACAATCTTGTCTGATGTCTCACGCACGACGTGGCCTACATGGGGAGCGTCTAATGCCTTGACGCCTTTATTAAAATACCCTGATACCATACTATACAGCTAAAACTTGATTTCATTTTATTAAAATGATCTGCGCGTAATGTTCGTGTCAAATTTTCTATTTGATAACGATAGGTTGTGCCTCTTTGTTGTTCTAACTGATAGAATCTTTGTTACTTTTGCACTGATGATTCAAATAATGAAGTGCCAAATCACACAACATATCTGTCAGAAGTGTTGTTCCGGCCGCTGCAATATGTACTATTTGTGTTATCTATCTTTTTCAATATGTATATTGATCCTCTTGCGGTCTAGTCCCCGCCAAGTATGGCCAGCATACGGGCCAGTTCTCCTGCGTCTATTTCACCTTTGCGCGGCATTTGCAGAAGCAGTACTAGAGTAGTATATGTGCATAATCTCCTTCTCCCTTTCTTACATAAAAATTCTTAAACAACTATCAAAACTGAATCTATGGCTTGTATCTATCCCTTGATCTTACTGATAATACAACAACCATTAGAATTGATGTCTGTCCAAGTAAGAGGACAAAGAGATTGCGGCTCATCTGTGGCATCAATGGCGTGAGGGCAATAGTGCCGCTTGACTACCGCGCCCAAGAGCTTGAGAGCTTTGTTGCTTCAAAGCGCGACTGGATACTAAAGACCTCCAACTACTATGGCAAATTAAAAGATCGCTGCGGAGGGCTCGAGCCACACACTATCTATTTTCTTGGTAGCAAGTATCGATTCTATGTGGTAAAGGATAGGCACCCATCAACAGTGGTCTCTGACACGCTCAAGCTGATAACGTTCCATGTTACTGATATGCGCAGATACAAGCAGTATATGCACGAATGGTACAAGCAGCAGACTGCTAGAATAATTGCAGATCGACTTCCGGCGCTTGCCCGCAGGTTCAATCTTCAGTACAACAAAGCATCGATAAAGATTCAAAAGTCAAGGTGGGCCAGCTGCACAAAAAAGAGGAATCTGCATTTTAACCTTCTTTTAGTAGCAGCTCCGCTTGAAGTCATTGACTATGTTATAATCCATGAGCTTATGCACCTACTAGAGTTTGACCACTCAAGCCAATTCTGGCAGCTAGTAAAGGGAGCAGACCCTGATTACAAAAAGCACAGAGAGTGGCTTACCAATCATGCGCCAATAATAAAAGTAAAGTAAAAAGAAGATAACCTGATTTTTTCAGGTGCCCTCTGTCTTTTTTGTCTCCTCTTGCTCTAGGTCAACGTCCGTTTCCACAGTGATTGTATCTGTTTCTTCTTCTTTGTGTTGTGCCTCTGGCTCCCTCCTTCTATAGCGTGGAGCTTCTCCTGCCATTGCTCGCAGTTCTTCAAGCGGGGGCTCAGTTTCCCTCTCAAACTTAGATCTGATAAGACCACTTGGAGCATCTATCCAAAGCTGGCTTCCATCGTAATCGCGGATGTATGTCTTGGGAATATAATAGATGTGGACATTTGATACTCCCTCTCTTATCACTATGAACTCATTGCCAATTCTTTCAACGTATCCTATCTCTACCTTATCAGTTGTCCTGGCGTGTTTGTGGATTAACTCGTCCCATGGGATGTTGTACGTTGTGCCGGAGTAGTCAACTGAAATTTCAGTGGAAGGCTCTTTTGCCATCCAAGGCACGCCATGTACAACTTGCGGATTAGTAGATTCTGCCTGACCCGCCTGCTCCTGGTATTCTGGAGTTTGTAAGTCTGAAGGTGACGGGGGGCTTTCACGCTCGAAGCGATCCTTGATCTCATCCTTTGTAAGTGAGGTGTATAGATGGTCTCCATCAAATCCTTGGATGTAGTACTTGGAGATATAATATCGCTTTTTGCTTACAATCCCTTCCTTGACCTCAATATAGTCAGTAGCAACACTTTCTATATCGCCTAGATCTTTCTTATCGCTTGATTTGACCTTCTTTCCAATCATCTTGTCCCATGACAGTTGAACCATGTCTGAAGGAGAAGAAGAAGAGGCAGAAGAAGACGGCTTGTACGATGGAATGTTTGTGGAAAAGTCTGGGTACTGTTGAGTAACCGTTGCCCTGCGCTCTGTATATTCTGGCGTCTCCCATTCAGAGGGATCAGGTGGGCTTTCTCTCTCAAATTTTGCTTTCACTTCATCCCTTGTCAGTGAAACCCATATCTTGTCGCCATCGTAGCCATTTAAATGGTATTTTGGAATGAAGTAATAGCTCTTTGATATCATGCCCTCCTTTGTCTGAATGTAATCGCGGGTTATGCTTTCCACCTTGCCGAGATCCTTGTCGTCGCTTGATTTGACCTTCTTTCCAATGGCCTTGTCCCATGAAATGATGTCGCTCATGACAAGATTCTAGCACATGCAATTTTTATCCATTTCAGAGTAATCTTATATAAGCCGTCTGCGGCCGCCTATTACAGCAATAGTGGCTGCAATGCCAATAGCAAGCAGTACTGTTGCAACCGGAAATTCAGGTACTACTGTAGCAGTAAACGTTACTGAATCGGTCATATTACCTGCAGTGGCTGTATTGCCCACATCCCATCCCGGTCTGATGTCGCTTATCTGTACAGTGACAGGGCCTCTGTAATCACTTTCGAGCACTATTCTCTGTGTTCCGCGTCCTCCAACCCCTGCCTGGTCTTGCTTCTCCCATAACTTGCTGCCATTAGGAGTATAAAGTGCCATGTCGTAGCTTTCTACAGGTAAAGGCTCACCACCAACCGACTCTGGCACAGTCAGACCAGCTTCAGTACCTGAGCCAGTTGCATTGCTCTCTCTTTCGGGGATTGTATTGTTTGTGGGCGATGAAGCACTTGCATTAACAAATACTATCTCTACCTGCAGGGCATTTTGTGCGTCATCAACGGTTTGAGGCCATTTTAGCTGCACATCGTAGATACCTTTATCCGATATTTTCTCAAGTACCGGAAGGTTAGTGCCTGTCGCGTTAAGCTCTGTAGAATTATCCTCCTGAGCAAACGATGATGGCATCAAACTAGTAGTAGCAGCTGCACCAAACGCGATTGCTACAGCGGCAAATAGATAATAGTAATGGTTCGTCACGTATGTACTATCTACCAAAATACAATATAAAGGAGTTGAGGAAAATTTTTCGAGGACGCTGGAGCACCAAGAATTTTGCATCTGTTCTGGCAGACTAGGTATTTCATGCGTGAGGGACAGAGAGGTCTTAGAAACTTTCCGCTCGATAATTTTTTTCAATTGAATGTATTATGACGCAATTTTATCCAGCCTTGCTTATTTGACTTGAAAGACCTTCTTAGAACAACAGCACAACTAGTGTGTCATCATCTAAGGCTACGGTATAAGGTTTATAGAAGTGTGTGTTAGTCGCATTTGTCATATATAACAATGGATGTCGATGAGCGGCTGGCATTTATTATGCGTGAGCCGACAGAAGAGGTCATCACAGCAGATGAGCTGCATGTGCTGCTTGAAACAAAAGCCCATCCAAGGCACTATATAGGCT
>JALZFN010000180.1 GCA_030861545.1 Thermoproteota archaeon
CTGCAGCTCTTGCTGTGGAGTCAATCTATGTCGTAAGTGAGGATAAGACGAGCACTAGGCACTTGATGATGGCCATAATAGACAGCAAGACAAAGGCAATGCGTAAAATAGAAGACGAGGATATTCAGAGATTTGCAGCAATGGCTAGAGAGAGAGCCTCAACGCGCTCTCCCGGATAAAAAAGCATTTTATAACTATATCTGCGAAATTGGATTGAATAATGGTAGCGACAATAGGCGCAAAAGCCCCGAACATGGAAGTTTCGGCATGGGTTCAAGGAAAACCAACCAACATCGACAAGGAGAAAGGTAATGTCATTCTTATTGAAGTTTTTCAGGTTAATTGTCCCGGGTGTTTCCTTTACGGTATACCGGAAGCAATCGATATCTACAGAAAATACAGTGACAGGGGGTTAAAGGTACTAGGTCTTGCGACTGCTTTTGAGGATTTTGACAAGAACAATCTAGAGAACTTGCAAAAGCTGGTTACAACTGGAGAAGTAGTAGGAGAGACATATCATGCATTGGGTCAGTATGGCCGGTTAAGGGACGGCAACAAGCTTCCATACAATATACCCTTTCCTATTGCTATGGATATGTTGAAGAAAGAGTCCTATCCACTGACCGATAGCAAGGTCATGGACTTTATTGAGTCTAACATACCAGACTTTAGGTCATATGCGGATAAAGATAGACAAGTAGTAATTGAGCGGGTAAGGCATTATCTAAAATCAAAGCAGTTTTCTGCTAAGACTTTTGAAGAGTATGCCTTACGTGGCACCCCGTCCACTATCCTCGTCGATAGGAAGGGAATTCTTAAGGGCACGTACTTTGGATCAAACGGATTTTTAGAAGGAGCGGTTGCAGAGCTGATTAGAGATAATGCCTGATCTCTGGCTCGCAATGCCGGACTCGTCACTTTCGGACGAACAGACAAAGCGTGATAAAAGTATCAAAATAGGGCAATTTGCTCGAGCCTGCTCAATTTTTCGAGTCAAGAGGATATATGTCTACCATGATCCACTGTCACACTTTGAAAAAGATGACCCACAGTTGCTCAAGACAATATTGCGATACCTCGATACACCACAATACCTACGCAAGATTCTCTACCCGAAAATGCAGCAGCTCGAGTATGCAGGCATATTACATCCTATAAAGGCGCCGCACCACAAGGTATCTGAAGACATCAAAAAAGTCAAGGCAGGCGACGTACGAACAGGCGCTATAGTTAAGATAAAAGGCCAGTCATTTGTCGAGGTAGGCTTAGGATCCCTTGTACCCTTTATTGGCGAAGCTTTTGAGGGTAAAAAGGTGAATGTGAAGTTTACTACGCCATATCCAAACTTAAAAGCCATCAAAGCTACAGAGCAGGATATTTTTGATTATTGGGGCTATGAAGTAAAAGAAGTGCCTTCTCTTGTAAAGCTGCTTACAGGTATTGAAAAAACTGAAGTTGTTATAACATCAAGAAAGGGAAGATATTTCAAAAACACAGAAGCCAAGCTTGCACAACGCGCAAGAAATGTTCAAAATATTTTGGTTGTCTTTGGAGCACCCAAGCACGGGATTCTGGACATACTTGCTAAAGAAGGTGCGAGCATTAAGCCTTTCGAATTCGTAGTCAACATGTTCCCAGACCAAGGTACCGAGACCGTAAGGCTTGAAGAGGCGGTACTTGGAAGCCTAGCGATATTGAATAGCTTCCTTCCACACTAAACGACATTCGTATAACACTGCGAGATTGATAGCCCAAAGCTCTTTTGCACTTCCACCCAATTTCACCCTGGATTTTTGAGTCTGATCAATTCAATGTCAAATGACTTATTAAAGGGACAGGCGGACTGATGCGGTATCCATGGGTCATCGCAAGTACAGCGCGCCGAGACGGGGCAGTATTGCTTTTAGACCAAGAGCTAGAGCAAAGAGTCTTGAGGCGAGGGTAAGAACTTGGCCGCAGTTTGCAGTCGAAAAAAATTCTCTTTTGGGCTTTGCAGGCTTCAAAGCTGGAGGAATCCATGTCCTGTCGGTTGACGACAGGGAAAAGACTCCCAATTTCGGCAAGCAACTGTTGAATTCTGCAACTGTAATTGCAACGCCGCCCATCACAATTATTGGCATCAGAGGCTATGAGCGTGACCTTTACGGTGAGCACGTGATCTTTTCCGTCTATGCTAAGGATCTTTCAAAAGAGATATCCCGTAAATTTGACCCACGAAGTACTGAGGAGGGCTTTACGAAGGCGGAATCCCTTCTTGGCAAGGCAAGCAGCATTATGGCCATTGTTGCGGTGTCTCCGAGTTCTGTCGGTCTTGCCCAAAAAATTCCATTCATTTTTGAGGTAGCCGTCTCTGGCAAAGACCCAAAGTCGCAATACGATTACATAAAAAGTGCACTTGGCAAGGAAATTAGAATAACAGACGTTTTTCAAGTTGGGCAGAATATAGACGTATCTGGAATTACGCGCGGCAAAGGCATAGAAGGGCCAGTCACAAGGTTTGGCGTCAAAAGGAAGCAACACAAATCAAGAA
>JALZFN010000188.1 GCA_030861545.1 Thermoproteota archaeon
AATTTTGTGTTAATAATTATAATTGCAACTGTTGCTGCTATTCTATCTATTATTTCATATCAATATTCCACGTATAATGCAAACGAAGTTGTCAAAATTGCATCAAATGACGTTAGATCTAACGCAAAAATTCAATCTCATTATCTGTCAACAATAGTAGAGCAAGAGCTAGATAAGGTAACCGCAATTTTGAAAACACTGTCTGATGCACCTGCCATTCATAATGCTGAATTTCAGCGAGCGCGAGACATCATTGACATAAGGCAAGAGATAACAAGCGATATTACTGATGGATATTTCTGGTTAGATAAAGATGGCAAACTAGTATGGTCAAGCAAGTTTGCAAACAATGGATCCCTTTATGAGCAGTTCAAGGATACAAATCTTGGAGACCAGCTGTATTTTACTGTTCCTCGCACAACAGGAGCAACTTATTACAGTAGTGTCATTGAGTCTTCGGCAGGAGCTCCAAGTATATACGTCTCTATACCAATAATTGGCGAAGGTGCAAATAACGCTACAACAACCATTTTCAAAGGTGTTATAGTCGCCGGAATCAGGACAGACACACTTGGTAACTTTCTTAAAAATCAAATTCCTCCGGGCTTTGAGAGTAGCGTTGGACTGGTAGATAAAAACGGCATAATTCTTTACACAGCTAACCAGACATATATTGGCAAGAACTATTTTAGTGGAGAATTTCAATCTACCTTATCTGTTCTCTTATCCCCCAACGAGATAGCTGCGCTCAATGACATTATAAAGCGTTCATTGCAAGGCAATCCAGGCACAGAAGACATCACAGCTGGAGGACAAACAACCACCATTGCATATGCACCAGTTATGATTAATGCTGAGCACTTGCTGACTCTATATATCACTTCGCCACATCAGCTGACAGGCAGTGTAAATCTGATTATAGATCAGCAGAGAAACTTTAATCTAGCCATAATAGGATCAATAGGCACCCTTGCAGTAGGGGTAACATTCTTCATACTTACCTGGAACAAGAGACTTGAGCAAAGCGTGAATGCAAGAACAGCTGAATTGAGACAAGCCAATGAGCGATTGAAAATCCATGATAGCATGCAAAAAGAATTCGTCAATATTGCAGCCCATGAGCTGAGAACGCCTACGCAAGCTATACTAGGCTACGCAGAGCTGATCCGAATGCAACAATCTAATATAAACAGGGACGAAGCATTATCCAGAATAATAAATAACGCTGAAAGGTTGCAAACACTGACAAAAGATATACTTGATGTCTCACGAATTGAAAGCCAGACGCTCAAACTGGATAAAAGGAAATTTGACCTTAGCGATGTGGCAGCTAATGTACTTGATGACTATAGAAACAGGATACAAAATGGTAAGAAATTGGAGCTTGTATTATTAAATGCTGATAAACCCACCTTTGTAGTGGCTGACAAGGGAAGGATTTCTCAAGTTCTTTCCAATCTTGTGAGCAATGCTTTGAAGTTTACCAAATCCGGAAGCGTTTCTGTTTCCATAGAGAAAGTCAAGAATGATGACGACAATAATAGAAAAGAAATCATAGTAAGTGTCAAAGATACAGGAACAGGCATAGATAGTGAGATGATGCCCCAGCTTTTTACAAAGTTTGTGTCGAAATCCCAGACCGGCACAGGGTTAGGATTATTCATTTCAAAAAGCATTGTAGAAGCCCATGGCGGTAGAATATGGGCTGAAAACAATCCTGATGGAAAAGGGGCAACATTTAGATTCAGTCTGACTGAAGGATAAAAATATTCGCAAGGGAGACAACAATTGGACAGAAAGAAGACCGTAATGATATGCGATGATGAAATTGATTTGCTTGAAATGTTCCAACTTGCTCTTGCCGGAGAATACAAAATATTGACTGCGGATTCTGGAAAGGGCTGTATAGAGACGTACTTCGAAGAAAAGAAAGTAAAAGGCGAAAAGATAGATATCCTGCTGTTAGACTACAGGCTTGGTGATATGCAAGGCGATACAGTAGCAAAGAAGGTAGAGGAGCTAAATGATGTAAAGATAATCATGATAAGCGCCTATGAGCTTGATGGAAACATCGTTGAAGAGCTAAAGCGGTCCAGATACATAGTTGATGTTATAAAAAAGCCCGTAAGCATGAAATCCTTGATAGAAAAGATAGAGAGCTTTTTGACTGAGAGAGCTGCTTAATGCAGTCAATTTTGCTCTATTTGATTTTGGTTCATAGGAATTTGGAAAACCTTAAAGCTATGCAGTTCTACTCCACTTTAGAATCCCTCTAAAGGACCGGTACCGTTCTGGTTCCACCGAACTCGCAACGATTTTAAGCCGAATCTGCAAAAGTTTATAGCTATATTCGACGTTGTTAATTGCGAAAAATAGAGAAGTTGAAAGCTGCAAAAATAGATAGATCATTGCTTCAAGGAGAAAGCTTTGAACTGTTTTCGGCTGCAATAAGAAGTCCAGCAACTAGAGACCCTTATGAAAGAAAGCCTATGTCCCTGGAATTTTGATTACTCT
>JALZFN010000079.1 GCA_030861545.1 Thermoproteota archaeon
AATTAATCATCCTCTTTGCGCTTACTGTGACTGCATTCTTCATGTAACCTCCATAAAGTTGTCTAATTAATGGATGGTCGCTATTGCTAAGCATAACAAAACATCCTCGCGAGTCAAGTATCCTATACACCTTTGATAGACTCTTCTGTTCCTTTATGGAAAAATTGCTTCTGGAATATTGAGTAAAACTCGAAGTCTTCGACAACGGAATATAGGGAGGGTCTAAATAAACGAAGTCATCCTTTCCTGCAAAATCAAGGACTCTTTCAAAGGTCATTATTCGGAGCTCTACATCCTGGAGTAGTTGACTTGCTTGCAGTAGTACGTTCTTGTCAAAAATACTTGGATTGTGATAATCACCAATGGGGACATTAAACTGCCCTTTTGAATTGACTCGATAGAGACCATTAAAACAAGTCTTGTTGAGGTAGATCAGCCTTGCTGCGCTTTCTATACTGTCTAGTCGGTTTGTTCCGCTGCCCCTCACTGCATAATAGTACTCTTTTGAATGATTATCCCTGTGATTCAAAAGCAATTCAACAAGTTCTAATGGTTTATCCCTTACTACAACGAAGCAATTTATCAATTCTTCATTGATATCTGAGAGAATTACTCTGTGAGGTTTTCGTTTGGATTTTACATAGAAAAATACTGCTCCGCTTCCAATAAAAGGTTCATAGTAATTATTGAAGCGGGGAGGAAATAGGTTCTCTAATTGTTCAATTAATTGGAGTTTACCGCCTGCCCACTTCAGAAACAAGGGCAGTACCCCCTTTGAAGTGCAATTCATAATATGATTCAGAGAAACCTGTTAATTAAAAATTGCATTATTCCATTAGTTTATTTTTATTTTGGACCCTCCTCCACAGTTAGTATAGAATCTTATCGATTGAGATGTTAGATGAGTTTTAGTGTCAAATATATGCTCTTTACAGATATAGTGTGCATACCGGCTGTGGTAGTATCCAATCTGTCATGCTGTCAATGTGAAGTGCTGCTATGATGACAAAGCCGTTGTATGTAAGTATCGCTCGTAAGAAAGACTATTGTACGATCTTCGAAACATCCTTGCGGTATTCATCTAATGAAACTAAAAAAGTGCCTACTCACACTCCAGTTTCCCCTGAGGTCTGAACTTGTGTCTCCGGAGAAGTGGCATGGACCCTTTTCCAGTGATATTTCAATTCGCCCAAGCTCCCACCAACATCTAGATTACATCGTGGACATCTCCACATTACAGCAGAAATTCCCATGTAAGATTCGCATACACATACCGCTTATATGGATTACTGTGTACACTCAGAGCTGCTGCATTGTAGCATTCTTGAATATATTGCAAGTATGACGCTGAATATCTCTTCCATTGATTCTGAACCGGGATTGTTATTATATCTCCAGCCAGACTCTCTCTTCTTGCAACTTGACTTGCATTTTCTTAACTTTTACCCCGCGCAATTTCATCTGGTTCAATAGCCGTGCGTACTAACGATATTCCTTATTTAATCCTTCACAAATAGCTACAATTACTCAGTCCTTCCCCACTTGAAACCTGAATTGAAAAGATCTCATGTAAGCTTTCCACTGAATGAAAGTCCTACCGGGTGGATTTTCTTTAATATGAAGCCAGCTCACAGTGATGTTCTGCAGCCAGAACTGACCTGATTAGTCTATGGCAATACCCCAGATCTTTGCGTTCTATCCGCCCGTCATCTTGGTGAATAGATTGGTTCTGTTAGTTTCTTTGATGTAGTCCAGATTTGCTAGGGCTATCTCTGCTGACTGTCTTACCTCTTCGTTTTCGTCGTTCAGAGCATCATTGAGCGTCTTTCTTGCTTCTTCTGAGCCTATGACCCCTAGAGCTACGGCAGCTTCGTGGCGTACAAAAAAGCTTGGGTCAGACCTAACACAGTCTGCAAGCGCCACTACGCCACTTGTATATCCAAGCTGACCAAGCGAAAAAGCCGCCTCGTGCCTTACCAGTGCATTGTTATCAAATTTTAATACTTTGCCAATTGGCTCAATTGCATTTTCACCAGCAATGCCAGCAAGAATACACACAGCGCGTGTGCGCACTACATTATCGTGATGGGTGAGTAGGTCCCTAAAGTAATGCTCATTCTTGTTATCAAATTGTCTTTCCATTTCTTCAAAAAGTTTGATCCTGTCATAATAGGTTGAGGTGGTCATACTAAGAGGGTAGACAAGATCAAGGCTTTTAATTTCTTTTCACCGTCATTCCCGGATAGAAGCTGTCAGCTTGGCATCAATGTATGCCATTATTAACAAGAGCTGACAGATACTGTTTCAATTGAACATGAGTCAGAAATGCATGTACATTATCATAGTTTTTGTAGGACCGGTACCACTTCTGCCATTTGCAGCAGCCTCAAGTTAAAGCTCATTGGTTTAGAATAACAAAGAGTATACATACCGAGGCTGGATTCTGTTATTTGCTGCAATTGTTTACTTCCTATATGGTAGTCAGAATTCAGAAAAATAATGAAGTTATTATCAACATCAAATCCCCTAGTTCTTGAATATTATAATAACTGACGGAACAGTGACAAGCGCGCTCTTATTATACCATACTACCAAAATAACTAGCCGTACTATCTATGCGTGTAAGATTCTGGAGGCTCAGCATTACCGAAGTTTTGAACTCAATTCACCCTGCTGAAAAGACCAACCATTGGGACATCAAGTGCATCCTGGGCGAACACGAACACTTTGGTGTGTTCTGGTTTCGGTATGGCACGCCCTTTGATAAAGAGCCCGTGCATGGCATCTGCTTTTACTTTAATGAAGTTCCTAGAAAAATCATCGAAGATCTATCTACTTTCCTGCAATCCAAGTTTGGAGGTAAGCTACTTTACCGGCAAGGTAGAGGCTTTCTCCAAGGCTCAAAGGAGTTTGCCGATGCCCAGTCGATAGGTGTGCTCGCTAACGAGCTGAGTCTTAGATTTAGTGCGCCCGTTGAGATTACAATAGAATTTGAAAAAATAGACAAGGAAGAAATTGACAAGGAGTCATTCAAGTTGCCTGCCTCAAAGGCCCTCCATATAACCGGCCCTGACTGATTGATTGGCTGGCTGACATAACGTTATATTTCTGGCTCATCTACCATCCGGTGTCAATGTCGGCTCAGATGACCATTAGGGAGCATCTGGAGGAGCTCCGCGTCAGGGTACTCCGTGTGGCAATCTCTATCATTATCATAACTATATTTGCCATGTCATTTGATCTGCGCCCCATTGACGTTGGCGGTGTACATCTTGCATACCCATATCCTGACCCTGTACATAATATTTCTACACGCCTTACGTTCTACATGGCGGAGACCCTGCTTCCAGAAGGTGTGGATCTTATACAGACTGCTCCAGGTCAGGCATTCTTTTCTCAGATTTATGTTGCCGCACTGATAGGGTTAACTCTATCTATACCTATCATAATGAGAGAGGTATCCGCATTCATCTCGCCTGCAATAAGCACTAAAACAAAAATAGGACTGCTAAACGTATTCCTCCCCTCAATCGCACTTTTCATTGTAGGCATTGTCTTTTCCTACCTTCTCGTTATACCGTATGTCCTTGGCTTTTTATATCAGTATGGAGAGGCCCTCAATGTCGCCACTTTCCTCACCATCAACGACTTTATCTCGTTCGTGATGCAATTCTTTCTTGGCTTCGGAATTGCATTCCAGCTACCGATAGTGATGTATGGCATATCGCTCACCAATACTCTCTCCCCGCGCTTCTGGCGAGATAATTTTCGCTATGCTGCAATAGTTCTGGTCATTTTTGGCGCCATAATAACACCTGATGGTAGCGGGGTAACAATGTGGTTTGTATCAGGGCCTATGTTACTTCTTTATGTCGCAGGCATGCTAATTGTTGAAAGAAGAGCAGCTGCTTCCACCCTTCTAAAAACTAACACTTAAATTCTAATCAGTATAACCTATATATGACTAATGATCCCGACCGAAGGGTTGTCAAACGTTATTATGCAATTCGCAGGCCTTGGGGGCTTAGAATGGGTTATTATAATAGCATTAATTGTATTAGTCTTTTTTGGTGTTAGAAAGATACCGGAGCTTGCAAGATCCTTTGGCAAGGCTAGCGCCGAGTTTGAAAAAGCAAGAATCGAAGCCAAAAGAGAGCTTCAGCAGCTGAAAAGTCAAGGAAATACCGTCGGCAGAGAAAAGCTTGAGAACATAGCTGACTCACTTGGCATTGATTACTCTAACAAAAATGACGACGAGTTGAGGGCTGCAATAGAATTAGAGCTCAACAAGACCAAACAATAACTTGGAACCTTTTTATTACATCCTTTTTTCACCGGGAACTATTGATAAGTCCTGAGGAGATCGCCACCATCGTTGACAAATACGACCCACATAACATTACCGTAGGCACTATCGGCAGCCACTCTGCGCTCGAAATAATGGACGGTGCCAAGGATGAGGGTCTCAAGACGGTATGCATTTGTCAGAAGGGCAGAGAATTGCCGTACATGCGGTTCAAGCGGCTTGCTGATGAAATAATATTGCTCGATAAGTTCTCGGATATCTTAAGTCGGCAGAATCAAGAAAAGTTGAGACAGTTTAGTACAATAATGGTAGCTCACCGAGCCTTTACTGCTTATCTAGGTTACGACAATATCGAAAACGAATTAAACATGCCTATCTTTGGAAATAGGTCCCTTCTACGTGTAGAAGAGAGAGCCACATTAAGAAACCAGTACTATCTACTGGAAAAGGCAGGCATACGTCACCCAAAGATATACCGCCAGCCTTCAGATATCGATAGACCTGCGATGATAAAGGTACAGGAAGCTGTACGGAAGCTAGAAAGAGCGTTTTTCATTGTGTCCTCGTACGAGGACTATGTGAAAAAGTCAAAGGAGAAGATTGAGCAGGGGCTTGTGACAAAGCAGGACCTCGATAGAGCGACAATCGAGGAATATATTCCAGGCACCTACTTTAATTTGAATTTCTTTGTGTCTCCTCTCAGCGGCGAGACACAGTTTCTTGGCATAGAGCGGAGGCTTCAAACCAACTTACACGACTTTGCGTCGCTTCCTGCAAGGCAGCAGATAGAAATGGACATACCAATACGAAATATTGAGGTAGGCCACATCCCTGCTAGTATAAGAGAATCTCTTCTAGAGAAGGTCTTTGAAATGGGCGACAAGTTCGTTGCTGCAGCAAGAAAAGAGTATCCACCTGGTGTAATCGGCCCCATTTCACTTCAGAGTGTTGTTACGATCGACCTTGACTTTATAGTATATGACATATCATTACGGGTCCCGGGTAATCCGATATTGGCAACTACCAGCCCCTACGCGAAATACTATTACGGCCACACAATGGGCATCGGCCGTAGGATTGCAATGGAAATAAAGGACGCTGTGCAACTGAGGAAGCTTCGCGACATTGTGACCTAACCTAGCGCTCTATAGCTTCTTCAAAAAGATTCTTTCTTACCTTGATTGGTATATCATAGTATGCTGCCAATGCTATCGAGTCAGAAGCACGGTAGTTCCGGAGTATGATCTCGCCCTTTTTGCTTTTAAAGTAAAGATTTGCACGCAGAACCGAGCCGCTTTGGTAAACATGTACTTCAACCAATAGGAGATCCTGCATCACGGCAATTTCTTCCACCAAGTTGTAGATAGTGGGAATACTGCCCTTGTCACCTTCCTGAAAGCGCGAGATGTGCCTTGCCACCTCGCCAGAAAATGCGCGCATGGGGAACTCCCTGCCTTCATCTGACTTTAATACAACAACTCCTTCAATCCCTAGCTGGTCCACGAAACCTACATAACTTATCTTCGCGGGAATGTATTCCTCATCGTCTGCTTGAGAGTTCCTTGACATTGTGTCTTACTATAATGGACTTACCCAGAATTAAGGCTTTACGAGATCGACGATAGGATTAATTTGCGGTCCCAACCGATTCAATTTAGTCACTCAGAGATGGAAGAGAAGAGCTGGCAAGGCATGAGGGAAGGCGGCTTTAGAGTCTTTTTTGTAGGCTTGTTCTCGCTTCTGATTGCATTCATCATTTATAGCAAGCTCACTATGCCTTCATCGGCCCCACTAAGTGTTGAATCGCATGAACTCATAGAGCTCGCGTACGGCATGCTTGCTATAATCGCCGCTTCTATGGCGTCAACATTGTATGGTGCATATGTCATTTTTCAGTCGCAGCAGATGCGTGCTGCTGTAGGCGCTGGCAGTGGCAGGAGCCTGATCTCATTTATTACTAACGCATTTTCAAATAGGAAGTACTGGGCTATAATGGTAGTTGCCGCTATAAGCTATGGGATCTTTTTTGGTTTTCTCTCGCAGATACTTGTCTATAGGCCTGATGTGTCCTTTACGGAACGAGGGATCAGAGTGCCATCGATTGATTTGACGCCATGCTGCGGGGCTCCTGGCTACATGCCCATGTCCGCCGTCTACATCACAGATCATTTTTTGATTTTGATAATACCTATCAATGTGATTCTCGCTATTGTTGTGTCTTTGCTGGTAGGATTTAACGTGGCGCTTAGTACCTTTGCATTCAGATTGAAAAAGTCACTTCAGACAAAGACATCGCTTGCGGCAGGCATCGGTGCCACAAGCGGTCTATTCGTCGGCTGCCCAACTTGCGCCGGGAGCCTAATTTCTGCTGTGCTCGGAATTGGGGTAGCCGGAGCAGGAGGCACAACGGCAAGCGCATTTGCTGGATTGCAAACTCTCCTTATAGTAGCAAGTATCCCTGCCCTAATTGTCGCGCCCTTCCTCAGTGCGCGAAGCATCAGGTCCGCTTCAACCTGCAACCTTGACTGACTTTTCTTGTGTTGCCACAAGCTCGAACCGGGGTAGCTTTTTTGATATGCTGTCTAGGTACATCTGCATATGCGGTTCCGCAATCCATATCTTCTCATCGCCAAAGAGGTAGCCGTACCTCTGAGAACTTCCAATCCTCTCGCGCGTCTTGAGTTCCTCAAGGTAATTGTGTGGAATTGCTGAGTCGCTAAATCCATGCTTCCTTGCAATAGCGTCTAGCATCCCATGCATACCCGATCCATGCTGTGCCGCCTCCTTTATCCTGTATGCAATGTCCTTTGGTATCCCGAGGCTCTGTGCAAGCTTTCTATGCACATGCTTGCCAAAGCTATCCTGACCGCCCCTGATATTTAGCCGCAAGCTTGTTGATAGCGCGACCCTTATCACCTCTGGATCAAGAAAAGGTTCCCGCAGCTCTATGCTGTGGGCCATTGTTATCTTGTCTTCACGCTCTAGTGTCTCCTTGTAGAGCAAAAGCAGGTCCTCCATCATATGTCTGCGCAGCATCTTGTATCCCTCTTTTTCTGCGACCTTGGCATACCATGAATAACCTCCAAACAACTCGTCTGCACCCTGGCCTGTCAGCATCACCTTTATGCCATCTTGGTGAGCAAGCCTTACAGCGCCGTAGACTGGCAGCGCAACTTCAACCTGTCCTGCGTTATTGTCCTCGATGACATTCATCACTTCTGGGACCAGCCTCTCTACTTCCTCTTGATCAAACTCGCATACTTTCAGCTTTAGACCTAGCCTGTCGGCTATTTGGTATGCGTAAGCAATGTCACTAGATCCGCTTACGCCGCAGGTGTAGCATATTACTTCAGGCACCATCTTGGCAGCAAGGTATGCGATAAGCACACTATCTATACCGCCGGAAAATATTATGCCTATCCTCTGGAAGTCTTGCGTGCGCTTTTCCATTGCCTCCACTAGTGCTTTCCCATACGCTTCAACTGCAGATGCCATCGTTCTATTGATTATCCTGGTCTTTTGAGGGATTGGGTCGGCGACTTGGAATCTCTGAAGCCGACCATCACGCGAAATGATCACTGCATTACCTGGCAATACGCGCCTTGTCGGCTCTCTTATCCCAATCTTCCATAGAGCCTTGCGTTCAGACGCAAAAGCTACGAATTCACTAGAATCAGCGTAATATAGCTGCCGTACTCCTATCCTATCCCTTACAAGGACTATTTCTCCTGTCTTTTTGTCCTGTATTGCGAGCGCGTATACTCCATCAAGCTCTGCAACCGTCTTCTTTATTGCTCCCAGAAGGCTGCTATTCTTACGGAGGTGATCTTCAATAAGGTGCACGATTACTTCGCTGTCAGTCATTGTAGTAAGCTTGTGACGCCTTGCAAGCCTTTGCCTGATCTTTTTATAGTTATATATCTCGCCGTTGTGCTCTAGCACGATCCGGCCATCGCAGCTACAAAAAGGCTGGGCGCCGCACGTGCCTCCAACTATTGCAAGCCGTGTGTGCCCTAATGCACTTCTTCCGCTGACTTTCTGAAGCTGCAACGCCATCGACGAAATGGAATCAGACTTTATTATCTGACCATCAGCGACCAGTCCGCCTCCATCAGGGCCGCGATTCACCATACAGTAGAGCATCGAGCCTACAAGCGGCACGACATTCTGACCCTTCTTGCTCAAAATTCCTGCTATTCCACACATATTGATCTCTAACCAAATTTGAAAAGTCAAGCCTCTCTACTCAACAATGCAGGGAGTTCGACTTCAATCATTATTAATAGACGCTTATGACTTAAAAAAGTTTATACAATAAATTCTAATACTTTTAGAAGATCTGGCTCGTTTACAATTTTATCGCTTGCTTTTTTTATTTCCTTATCTTTGGGCATGAATGCGATGCCTACTCCTGCGCGCTGTATCATGCAAATATCGGACTTTGTATCGCCAACTGCCACAGTGTTTTCAATAGGCACACAAAAGTCCCGGGCAATTTTTTCCAAATGGTACCTCTTACATACGGAAATTTTGCAATAGCAACCGATCCTTTCCCACCCAAGTGGCATGTCAACGTTTCCGGTAATCTTGCCGTTTAAGCTCTCAAGCTTGTTTGCTGCGACAAAATCCAAATGCAATCTGTCTGCGATAAAGCATGCAGCTATAGTGTAACTATCACTTATTATCCCAATTTTGTAACCTCTGTCCTTCAATATTGCAATCGTATGCTCACAATTCTTGGTGAAAGGTATTGATCCAATGGCAGATTCAATATCTTTATTTGTTAGGCCAGCAAATAGTGCGGCTATTGCCTTCGTCTGCTCGTGTCCTGTCGATGGCGTAGATGTCTGTATGGATCTCACTTTGTCTGATACGCCAAACCGGTCAGCTAGGGCGAAGACTAGCCTACCTTGGATAAGCGTCCCGTCCATGTCAAATGCAGCCAGCCTAGACAACTTCACTGAGCGTATGTATTAGCCTTGCTTAGAACTTTTGCAAATGGCCTTGTAT
>JALZFN010000219.1 GCA_030861545.1 Thermoproteota archaeon
AAAATGCACAGGGACAACCCATACAAGATGTCGCGTATGACTTTGCTGTAAAGGACGCCAACGGCACGATCATACAGCAATTTACTGACCAACAGGCGCAATCTGGCAATGCTACGCACCAAGTCGCCTTCAACAGTACGGGGCCAAAGATTGTTACAGTCACGATCGATTCTGTTGGTGGGCAGTTTACGGGCCAGATTATCCAAAGTGCTGACTTTAATGTCGTCGTTGTGCCAGAGTTCCCAGTAGGCACTGCGGCCGTCGCAACGGCATCTGTGCTAGGCCTCATAGTCATGATAATGATAATGGCCAGAGCACGGGGTTCAAGCCTAGGCAGCATGCTGTTTGGCGGCAACAGCAGCAAGGGTGGGGGTGCTAGTCTATAACCTCTTTTTTCCTTCTATTTTGTATATTTTAGAATCTAAAGAGAGTTTTTGTCAAGACTGAGTGCATGTCTAACAGCAAAATTTAAAAAGGCATAGTCTGATCGTATAGCAAATGACATTACCAAAGGGCTACGGAAGTGGTGGACGCAGGACCGGTGGTGGCGGAGGCGAAACTCGTGACGATATCGAACGCATGATCGGCCGCAGAGTCGAGAACATGAATGGAATATACATTATTGGCTTTGCACTCTGCTGGGCTGCAACAGCGGGCGGAGTCTATGTAGGAGTTTCGGTGTATCCGTGGGCATATCCATTGCCTAGTGGCCTGTATGCGCTGTCCGTTCTAACTGTGATCGAGGCTCTTGGGTTCTTCTTCATCATGAAGATAGCTCATGAGAAGCCGGTTAGAGCCTAAAGGTCCTTTTTTCTCTTTTTGTTTTTGATTTTCCGGGCTTGAGATATTTATTCCTGGAAGTTGAGAAATGCACTTCGAGCATTATCGCAGTCAGTGCGGCGCCTTTTGTTGTTGTCATGCAAATACTTTTTGCGAGCCCATTACCTTCTACATAAAATTTTATATACTACGTCTATGTCTGGGTAGATAATGGTCTGGCTTAGACGTACAACGCACTACTTGTTTATAGTGGTCGTTGCTGTCAACAGCACGCTACTAACCATCAACGCAGGAGACTATATCTTCTACACAGACTGGATGTGGACATCCTTTGTTGTATTTTCTATCTCGCAATCTACAATGCTCGCAGTAGGCGCGATATACTACATGTTGTTCACAGGAGTACCAGGAACTGCCACATATTACGCGACAATCATGACTATCTACACTTGGGTCGCCAAGGGTGCATGGTTTGCATTGGGCTATCCATACGACTTCATTACTGTACCTATCTGGATACCATCGGCAATGCTTTTGGACCTAACATACTGGGCTACACGAAGAAACAAACACGCAGCTATAATCATAGGCGGATCGCTTGTTGGCCTGTCAATGCCGCTGTTTAACATGGTCAACTTGCTGCTTATAAGAGATCCACTTGAGGTGGCCTTTAAATATCCAAGGCCTACACTGCCAGCGTATATGACTCCTATCGAGCCTCAGGTCGGTAAGTTCTACAATAGCCCTGTAGCTTTGGGTTCAGGCGCAGGTGCGGTGCTGACAGTTCCGATTTCGGCTTTAGGTGCGAAGCTCAACACGTGGACATACCGTTGGATGGCCGCGTGGAGCAAGTGGGACTAAAGGCAACTCTACTTTATACCCACCCCCCTTCTCTTTATTTTCAGGTCTTTTCAAGAAAATTAATTCTCTATTGTCTGTTATCATCATCATCAACAACTCTCTCTCCTGCACATTCCCAGCTGCTTAATAGATTCATGATTTTGCTCAAGCAAGAAAAAATTGCTCAACATCAACCTGAACTGTATTTGGCACTTTTTGGCGCTAGCTATAGAAGAGCATTTTATAGTAACCCGCTACTTAGTAATAATACGTCAATTGACGATGTTGTGAATCAGTGTCAAGACATTTAGTTGGATGAAATTCAGCACAATATTTCCTCATACTTTGATATCCGGAGCTGCAACTGCTAATCCTTTGGCCTTAAGCTCTTCTATAGTCCTGGCGTATTGCTCGACAGCTTGTTTTCTGGCTAGTTCTATGTCGTTTGAATAGACATGGATTGTAGGCATGGCCAGGCCTTTGGCAGTCATTTCTATTTTGACGCTGTATTGATAAAGTTGTGATTGTTGTTGCTGCTGTTGTTCTTCGCTCATCTAAAGGCAATCGCCCCTACGATAACTAGTATATACGAATAGATGCACATAGTCCTAGCTCTGTCATCATTTGTTCACAAATTATCTATTGGTTTTTTGTGATTGTTCCGCCCAAATTTGTAGTCAGAGTAGTAGAGTAAATTTGCTATAATTTTCCTCAAGAACATATGTTTGTTCTATATGTTAGCTTGAGCGGCCATCAAGCTCGATTGCATGTACTCTGTGTCCTTACAAAAAGTTTCCTCCAGTAGATTTTGCAGCAATCAGTTGTACAAAATTCATTGAGACTTAGGGATGATGCTGATCTATCTTAGTATTGAACTATGGTGATTCGTATGGTTGCCTATGCATTTCGCTTACCTCTGTTTGCATTTTTACTGTATCGCTATCAGTTTTTTCAGTTGCCCTCTGCAACTCTTTTTCTAGGTGTTGACGTCTATCCTGTTCGGTCGTGAAAATGGCACCACATACAAAGCATTGAAAGTCGGCGGCTACCCTTTTTTCTGCATTATCGTCTACTGCCATAAAGCAAATTGTCCATCAAGCATTATACAGGTTTCGTAAGTGTCGGATATTGGGTGAATCGCTGATGCTTCTCATTTCCTGGATATTGCAAAATGTAG
>JALZFN010000222.1 GCA_030861545.1 Thermoproteota archaeon
CATCGAGTATGCGATTAATGCAGGGTACAAGGCTATAATTATTGAAGGCACAGGACTTGGCCACGTGGGCAAACAATGCTTTCCCGTACTCAAAAAGGCAGTCGATGTAGGCGTCATAGTGTTTATGACATCGCAATGTATCTGGGGGCGTGTGAGGATGACAGTGTATGATACTGGCAGAGACTTACTCGATATCGGCGTAATACCACTGTCAGATATGATTTCTGAGACAGCGACAGTCAAAGCAATGTGGGCGCTTGCAAACAGCGAAGACGTAGAAGATACCAAAAAGATAATGCAAGCAAACCTTGCAAATGAAGTTTCATCTGTCCTCTCTATCTCATGATAGATATGATATGACCATACTAACAAAACTACTAGTATATTGTATGCAAAGTACAAATTGCAAAGATAAGCAACCGATGGAGATAGAATACAGTTCTTGGAGGTATGCCAAACAGACTCTCCGAAGATGAATACTCATAGAGAAGATACTAGTTAATACACAGATGTTCAAGGAGGGCATTGGTAACCCCATCGAATCAACAACTATAAACATATTCAGAATCACATCAGGACTATAACATATTTTCATAATTGACAGGGCTTTGAGCTTACCGATAAACTGGCTCTCTTTCACGTAAAAGGCTTACAGGTCGATAGAGATGCAAGAACTAATATGAATGGCCTTTTTCTAGAAACAGATGCAACCAAATTGAGCCTTCTCAAGATGATTAAATAGAATTGACAACCCTTAATACGTCTGTTAGAGGAATGTCTACCTTGTGGCAACTCCTCTAGATCCTGCATCTTTGAACCTGAAGGTAGGCTTTGAAATACATCAGCAGCTTGCCACAAATAGCAAGTTATTTTGCAATTGCAGATGCGAAGAAGCCATACGGTATGATAGTTCATTTGTACGAAAGTTACGGCCAACTCAAAGCGAGCTTGGAGCGTATGACCCAGCAGCCATGTTTGAGTTTTCTAAGATGCACGTTGTTAATTATCAAGCGGCCCATGGCTCTAGCTGCCTTGTAGAGGCTGACGAGGAACCTCCACATGATGTTAGCATGGAGGCCCTCGAAATTGTACTGTCATTTTCCCTTGCATTGCATTCTAAGGTTATGGATGAGATTCATGTCATGCGCAAGATAGTAATAGATGGCTCAAATACTTCGGGTTTTCAGCGCACGATGCTTGTTGCATCAGGTGGATATCTAGACGTTGCAGGCAAGCGAATTGAAGTTCAAAGTATTTGTCTCGAAGAAGATGCGGCTAAGTTAATAGGAGACGAAAAGGGATTACGCAAATTCGGCCTTGACAGATTAGGTGTACCTCTTGTAGAAATCGCACTTGAACCGGTAATGGGCAAACCTAGTGAAATTATGCAAGTTGCCCTCACATTGGGTAGACTACTTCGGGCAAGTAAGCGCGTGGCACGCGGGCTTGGCAGCATCAGACAGGACATAAACATCTCAGTGCAAAACGGTACGGTAGTAGAGGTTAAAGGCGTGCAGCAACTTGATCAGCTGGTGAAAATAATTGAGTATGAGATGCATCGACAATATGGTCTAATAATAATATCCCAGAAATTAAAGGAAAAGAATATCGATATCAAAAAAGTAGGCGAAAGAATTGAAGATGTCTCCGACATTCTCGGCAACAACTCATCTTCAAGAATTGTTAAAAAAATTCTCGAAGGGGGAGGACGCATCGTAGCTATAAAGGTGCCAGGGTTTGCAGGCATGATTGGTTATGAGCCCTATAAAGACATTAGACTTGGAAGAGAGCTTGGCAAGCTTGTAAAATTTTATGATATAGATGGTGTCTTCCATTCAGACGAGCTTCCAAATTATGGAATAACAGAAGAAGATGTTGCAACAGTTAAGCAAAGACTACAAGTGAATGACAGGGACGCTTTCATTATTTTAGGAGGTCCAAATGACAAGGTCAAATTCGCTTCTGATGCGATTATCCAACGGCTTAAAACTGCAGCAGAAGGCGTTCCTGCCGAAACCCGTGCAGCGACTCCAGATGGCAAGACAGTATTCTTAAGACCGAGGCCAGGCGGAGCCAGGATGTACCCTGAGACAGATATACTACCCATTGTGATTTCGGACTCTATGCTTGCATCGATTGCGGCGGATAAAGTCCCAAGGCATTGGGATGAGATTGTAAATTCACTTGCCAATAAATACAATCTTAACTTGAAGTTGGCAAGTCAGATATTTGACTCTGACTACCTTACTGTGTTTGAAGAGATTGCAAGCGAGACCAAAATAGAGCCGACATTTATCGCAGCCAAGCTGACAGAGGATCTCACCAGCTTGCAAAGGCAAGGATTAAATGCTTCCCTCTTAACGGATCAAATGATAAAAGATATTTTTACAAGACTTGACCGAGGTTCTATAACAAAAGAATCAGTTGCCTTGATATTTGAAAAGTTAATGAAAACTGAGTCGAAAATCTCAATTCCAACTCAGAAAAAAGAATTTCGAATTAAAGAGCCGGATGAAGAAGCGCGGACAAAGATCGTTGACTCGGCCATTGAGACTATAGGTGCATCTTTTATAACTGATGAAGAGCTAAGTAAAGGACTTGACAGAATAATAAACAATAACATGACACTAATCAAGGAGAAAGGCATGAACGCGTTGAGCACACTTATGGGAAGGGCGATGGCAGAATACAGAGGTAAGGCCAACGGTCAAAAGGTGAATTCAATCTTAAAGGATAAGATGAGCAAGATGGTCAACAATTAAAAAATGTACAAACCCAAGTCTACTAGGGAAA
>JALZFN010000223.1 GCA_030861545.1 Thermoproteota archaeon
CATTTGGAGTAGTTGAAGTTGACCAAAATTCTAAAGTGCTTGGATTTGTTGAAAAGCCGCAAATCCCAAATTCATGGATCAATGCAGGGATATACCGATTCAGTCAAGAAGTATTTGGGTACCTGCCTGAGAAGGGTAATATCGAAGTTACTGGCCTCCCTGCGCTGGCAAAAGAAGGAAAGCTTGCAGCCGTAAAATATGCGAACGTTTTCTGGCGCTCGATTGATTCCCATAAGGATATCGAAGAGGCAGCCAATGAGATAAAAGCAGCATCTGAAGAACTGTCATGAGAGTAAAAAGGATAGCGTACAGCCTCGGCCCGATGCTTACAATGCGTGAGCTTCTTGTTTGTGCCAAGCTGGCCGATCAACATAAAAATGTGCATTCGCTTTGGGTTCCCGAATCTTGGGGGAGGGAATCATTTGCAACCCTTGGTGCTCTCTCCCAGGTCACAAAAAAAGTACGGCTTGGAACCTCGATTGTTAGCATTTATGCAAGGACGCCAGCATCAGTTGCCATGGCGGCCACCACACTTGACATGCTTTCTGATAACCGAGCACTAATTGGCCTGGGAGCAAGCACTGCTGCTATTGTCCAAAATTGGCACGGCATAGAGTTCACTCGGCCTCTCGATAGGATGAAAGAATACATCGAATGCTTGAGGCTGATGATAAGTGGAGAAAAGGTAAACTATGATGGCCGCTTTTTCAAGATAAATAATTTCAAGATACTGCATCAGCCGCAAAGGACATACGTCCCAATTTTTATGGCCGCTATTAACAGGAAGATGTTATCACTTGCTTCTCAGCTGTCAGATGGAGTATTACTGTACTTGAGGCCGCTTGAAGAATTGAAAAAGACCACCAATGAATTGAAGCACGCTACACAAAGAAGAAGTTTTGAAATTGCCTCCTCATTTATCTGTGCATTATCAAATAATGATCCTGAGAAGGCTCGAGCGCGCGCAGCAAAAACGCTTGCCTTCTATGTTGCAGTTGGAAAGTACTATCGTAACTTCCTGTCGCAAAATGGGTTCAGGAACGAAGTCGCGCAGATAACTGAAGGTTATAGTAAGGGCGGGGCGGATGTTGCTGCAAAATTTGTTTCGGATAAGATGCTTAACGCGCTTGTGATCTGCGGTGACAGCGAGGACTGTCGAAAATCACTTTCGAAGTTTCTTTCGACAGGTGTCACGCTGCCTATTATGCAGTTGAACCCTGTCGATGACTCAGAAACTTCAATTAGGGAGATGCTCTCAACCTTTTAAAGTGCGTAGGGTAGCGATTTCCTCTTGTGCAACCTCGAGGTTTACGAAAGAGTCAAAGATGTCAGTATTCGAGCTGGCCTGCGAACCTTGTGTAGAGATTTTGAAGAACGACGGGATTTCCACAAAAGAAATAGATGCTGTTTTGTTTTCGAGCTGTGCCACCGATCAGTATGGCTCGGCAATAATATCTGAAATGCTTGGAATACATCCAAAGATCTCGCATCGAGTAGACAATCTATGCAATTCAGGGACTAATGCGATTACTTCTGCTTTTGCAATGATTGCCTCTGGTTTATGCGATACAGCACTTGTGGTTGGTGCTGAAAAGCGAAAGGGGCCGGGTAACAGGTTATTATGGGATATTACTCGTGGCTCCTTTATGCTTCCTCCACAGTGGGCTGCGATATTTGCGAAGGCCCATATGAGAAAGTATGGCACCACCGAAGAACAGATGGCTATGGTTTCGGTCAAGAATCGAAAAAACGCTGCCAGAAATTCGCAGGCTCTTTTTAGAAAGGAAGTTGGGTTGCAGGACGTAATGAATTCAAGAAAAATTGCATATCCTATCAAGCTACTAGAATGCTCTGCTCCTTGCGATGGTGCATCTGCAGTACTATTATTATCTGAGCAAAGAGCGCGCAGGCTTGACAATCCCGTCTTTATAAAAGGAATAGGGCATCAGACAAACTCGGCTAGTTTCGCAAACGCGACAAGCGACCTCACAAGAATTGATGCCGCTCGTTCTGCTACTTCTAGGGCACTCGAAATGTCGCAGCTAAAGATATCTCAGATAGATATAGCGGAATTGCATGATGCATTTACGATTCTTGAAATAATCGCCTATGAAGACGTAGGATTTGCAAATAGGGGTGAGGGTGGCAAGTTTGTGAACCAAGAGCAAGTAATAATAAATCCGAGAGGCGGCATAATTGGGTGTGGCCATCCTGTTGGAGCAACCGGTGTCGCGCAGGTTGCAGAGATTGCGTCTCAACTTGCTGGAAAAGCAGGAACGAGGCAAGTAAGGCACTGTGCTAATGGACTTGTTCATAACTTGGCAGCGGCTGGATCTTCTGCATCAGTAATTGTCATGGGTGTATGATCACTTGAAGGATTTTATTGAAAAACTCAATATGGGCAAATTCGAAGTTCCACGGTGCAATTCATGCAATACTAAGGTGTGGCCACCTTGCCATTACTGCCCGCAATGTCAGTCAAGGACTGCGTTAGAAGCTATAGAGACCGTTGGAACTCTACTGGAGTTCACAAACTCTTCGATCCAGGGGATGAAAGGTACCTTTGGCGTCGTTGATATGTCTGGTATTAAACTTCTCGGGTCATTTAATACGTCAGAATTGAGAGAAGGCCAAAAAGTCAAAATGGTCAGGTGTGGTACCAATTCCGATGGTGCTACGTTCTACTCTTTCGAGCCGCTCTAGCCTTGATATTAATATACTTTGGTATACACGATCTACGGGGTACATGAGCTATGATAGGTTCATAGATGAGAGGCTCCTTACAAGTCGCGACGCGCTCAACAGGCTGCAGATAAAAATAAAAGTACTTGAAATTGACGAAAATGCCAGGGATTTTTCGCAGCGCTTTGGACACAGGGTTCTTGTGCAAAAGGTGCTTTTGACAATAAAACACAATGATACTGAAGAAGTCGAAGAGAGGGAATTGGATGTAGAAGGTATTGAAAACAGGATAAGGAAGGAAAGGCTCTTTAGTTCCTCAAATCGGTGGCTTGCATCAAATGACATTAAGAATGGTTATGTTGTAGCAAGCCGCCACCTGGACCTTCTTGCAGATGCAATTGCCCTTGACATATTAACGATATGATGTTGCAGAAACCGAGTTTTGAAACATTGTAGCAGACAGATGTTGATATTGATATCATCGTTATGGTTTGTGAGACAAAAATGCTAAACAATTCGGCATCAGAAACATTGCGGTGCGTGCCTCGGATCTTGTCACTAACATCTTAAAAAAATAACACCATTGTAACAGAGGGAATGTGGAACTCTGCACACGTAGTAACGATCAAGGCTTTATCTGTGGTGCATAATAGAGGCTATTCTACAAACTTACCAATACTTGGAAGCAGACCTTGCTACTAAATCTTCCTTGCACTGTTAGATTAAACTTAGAGCGCCGCTCGTCAGACTCGAACTGACGACCCACTGGTTAACAGCCAGTTAAGCTACGAAGCACAATTTAGGCAACGAATTTGCTATACCATGCTGAGCTAGAGCGGCGCACTAATACAGCAAATCCAAGGAGAAAATAAATCTTTGGGCCTTACTGCATACCTTCTTCTTTAGAGTAAACATAAAGTCCGTCAAGGAACACTCGTTGGTCTTTCCCTTTTGTCTTAGTCGAAAGCTCAATGTTGGCTGCTGTCTGCGAAACCTCTTCTAAGCTTGGACCTTGGACAACGACGTCTTCACCCACCAAGCTGACCTTTGTGGCTTCGCCTATAATGTGGGATATCCTTGGTGATCGTTCTCCAAAAAAGTTTTCGACATAGACTTCTCTACCCTTTGCTTTTACAGAGATTGGAAAATGTGCAAATATTATCTTAAGCCTATAGGTATATCCGTTTTCAACCCCTTTAATCATGCCGGCGATTATGCTGCGAGCTGTGTTTGTCACTGCAAGGTCCCTCTTGCGACCTCCATAGGGTTTAATTGTTATCTTATTAGCTTGGACCGTGATTGTCGCTGGGAGCCTGGTAAAGTCCTTTTTCACAGTACCAAGCTTACCCTTGACGATCATGATATTTTCTTCCTTTGTTACCGTGACACTAGCAGGAGCTTCGACTTCTGCCATTATTTCTTGCTTAATAGACGTACCCAACCAAAACGCCTCCGAGACCTTGCGTTTGTGCCTCCTGGTGAGACATGATTCCTTTGCTAGTCGACACTAAAAGTATGCCCATGTTATAAGCTGGAAGAAATTGCCTTTCCCAACCAAAATATCCGTCCTTCTTGACTGAAAAACGCGGAGTAACAATGCCGCACTTGTTTATCTTGGCTAATAGCTGAATTCTGAACTTGCCTGCTCTGCCATCGTCAATCTGCTCAAACTCGCCGATGAAGCGATGTTTTTGCATCACACGCAGCACCTCGCTTGCAAACTTCGACGCAGGAACAACTATGCATTCCCTCTTTCTCCTAGACTCGTTGTTATAAATTGTAGTAAAAAGGTTCGAAAGAACATTTAATGCTGGCAATTTCTTCTCTATTCACCTATTCGTATTTGGTAAATCCTACGCTGGTTGCGACTTCTCTAAAGCACTGTCTGCAGAGCATCAAGTTGTACCTGCGGATAAGACCATTATATGAACCACACCTTTTGCACCACCTTGCGCCTTTACCATGTGGAAGCTTCTTTCTTCCTGTGACTTGATATTCTCTTGGCTTTGGCATCTTAGTTTATTCCACCTCGACTCCGTATTCCTGCTTAAAGAAGTCAACTGCTTCATCCTTGTTTATTCTATGTGTCTTGCCTATCTTAGTGCTCCTTCTGCTCTTCCTCGCAATTCTATATCCCGGCCGACTGAGCACAACATTTACGTCCATGCCAAAGATGCCAATATCCGGATTGTACTTTGTCCCCGGTATGTCAATGTGCTCGTGTATTCCAAGAGAAATGTTACCATAATCATCGAATGATGATGCCTTGAGCACATTCCTTTTCGCTGCTATCACTCTTTTTAGAAATTCAATTGCTGGCTGCCTTCGCAAGGTCACAACTACCCCTATAGGCTCTCCTTTGTGAATGCCAAAGTCTCTGACGGTCTTTTTTGCTCCCCGGACGGCCGGACGCTGACTTGTTAGTTCAAGGAGAGCATTCTTGGCTTTCTCTACCGGCTCACCGGACCTGCCTACACCGACGTTTATCACGACCTTATCGACGTTTATCCTTCTCATGTGATGCTGCTCTAGTTCTTGCTGACTCAATTAGCTCACCTTTATCACTGGCCTGTCGGTCCCGACGGCCATTACCATTTCAACTGGCAGTTCTACTGACTTATCGTCAAATGAAACAAGTGCTCGCTTTGGAAGAGAGAATATTCCGTCCTTAATCTCCTCGATCCTGCCTATCCTACCTGCATTTTCTCCAGTAGTGATAAGCACAGTGCAACCCTTTTCGAAGGCAATGTTATTTTTGATCTTGACTTCTGGTAAGTCGATAACGCAGGTATCACCGACCTTGAGCTTTTGGTCACTTAGCAACGTCTTACTGTCATGAAAGCCATATTGGATCTTATTCTCTCTAACCGTTGTCTTGCTGGTGATCTTTAAAAGCTTGATCCCCTTTTCTGCTTCTTCAATTTCAATTGGAGATATGAGCGCTGAGTTCTTTGGAACCATGCGGTAGGTTTGGCCCATTGCTAGCTCCACCACATCCATCAATCCAACGGCAAAGTTCGGATCGCGTCTTACAATCCCATCAACTTTAACATTCGCTGCCTTCAAAATTCTGTCAGCTTCGTGTCTGGTCCCTGCAACATTCAACACGTCACGTAGGACCATGCCAAGGGGATACGCCCTCTGCTTTGGATGGGGTCCGGGCCTTAGTCTAATGACGAATTGGCTCTCCTTCCTCCTTATAGCCCAAAATTCTGGCGATATCTGCCTTTTTACTCTGGTATCGCCGCCTTTCTTTCCCATTATTGCTTACCTGCCTCCTCTTTTGTCATCTCTTCTCCATTATTTTTGTCATGGGAAATCGAGTCTGTCTTGGTTCTGCCCTGAAGTTTATTAGATCTATACTTGTCCTCAAGATTTAGAGTGATCACCATGACCTTTGAAGAATGAATTGGCACCTTGACTTGGCCTCCGCGAATTTTTTCCTTCTGGATGCCCTCTATATGAAAGGTCGCATGCTCCGTGTCTACTCTATCGACCTTGCCTTCTACTCCCTTGTATTCGCCGCGAATTACCCTGACAGAGTCACCCTTGATTACCCTTATGGTCTTTTTTTGATACTGTTTGCGCAGCCCATCTTCAAGCACAGCGCCAACCATCTTATCTCGCTTATGCTTTGGAAGATGGATGAGCTTTGGATTAATGCCTGCCATCATATTCACCTATATTATCATGCCTGCCAGGTTCGCTATCCTTGGCCATTTTTCTGCCGCCTCTGACGCCACTGGTCCTTTAATATCTGTGCCCTTGATTTCTCCTTCTGGGGTCACGAGCACCGCCGCATTATCTTCGAATGCAACACGCACACCATTAAGTCTCCTTATTGGATATTTCTGTCTGACGATCACTGCGCCAAAGATTTGCTTGCGTAGTTCTGCCGGTCCTTTCTTCACTGTAACTGTAACAAAATCGCCAACAGCTGCAGCTGGCTGCCTAGAATGCCTGCCTTTGTACCTTGTCACCTGTGCGATGCGCAATATCTTTGCACCGGTATTGTCCGCACATACAAGGCTTGCAGTGACTGGGATGGCCCTCGTAATGTAGGGCCGGAACTCTTCTACACCCTTTGCAGAAACTGCTCTTGATTTAGCTCCTGCTGCCATCTTTAGTATTCACCTCAATCACTACAAACGAAACAGTCTTAGCGATCCGCCTGCACTCTGCAATTCTAACTTCGTCACCCTCTTTAACTTCAATACATGAGGGAAGATATGCGTGTGCTTTAGATTTACTTCTCTGAAAACGCTTGTACTTCAGCACAGCCCTAGGGTACTCTCTTGATACAACCACCATCTTTGGTGCCTTTGCGCTAGATACAACGCCTGTTAGGAGCTTGCCCCTTACAGATAGCGTACCATGGAACGGACACAGCTCGTCCTCGCATGATTTGCGTGGAGAAACAACTGAAACGCCAATATTTCTAACCATAAATTTAACACATCACCCATTTTCTAGTCGCGAGATATACGATCCTCAGGTCTTCCTATCAATGCGGAACCACTTATAAAGCAAGCGCCGAAAGGAGTTCGAAGCTCCATCTTTAATGCCGCCCTCTTTGCCACATGCCTTATAATGAAATAGTTCCTCAAAGATATGGTATTTTTTGTTTCAAATACAATAGTGCCACTCATTCCCCGTAGAGTTGCATCTGGTGATTCAACTATTCGTGCGAAAAGGCCTACAAGCTCATGTCTTAGAACGTTTTTAGGGCTTACTATCATTTCTGAGCTTTTCTCTCATTTATTAATGTCATCATGCGAGCAATATCACGCCTTAGCCATCTAATGCTACCTGTTTCCTTCTTTAGTGTGCCTTTTGACTTCTCCAGTCGGAGCTTTCCAAGATCGGCTTTTAGCTCCGCTAGCTTATCTGCAAGATCTTCATCATTCATTTCGCGTAAGGTCTTTAGGTTAAGTCTTGCCACCTTGGTTTCCTCCTTGTTGCCCGGCAGCTGCTGTAGGATCTTCGTTTCTGGGCCCTCCCTCTAATTGAGTAGGAGGCTCAGTTGGCGGCCCCTGACTGGTCGTGTTTCCGTCCTTGAATTCAAATTCATCCGGTACAGCCACCTTTGATGCAATCCTAAGTTGGATGCCCATTAAGCCCATTTTGGTTAACACGTGAGTAATACCTGTCCTTACTATCTTGTTGGCATCGTCGCCACTCTTTGGCACAATCCCTAATGTATGTTTTTCAAAATGGGCACGTTCTGTCCGAAGCTTGCCAGAAATTACAACTTCCACTCCCAGAGCGCCAGCGTTCATTATTGTATTAAGTGACCACATCGCCGCTCGCCTAAAAGCCGTGCCGCGCTCGATAAGCTGTGCAATTCTATTACACATTATCTGCGGATTAAGCTCTGGGTTCGAAACCTCAAGAACTGATATCTGGGGGTTTTGTAGGCCAAAATTTTGCTCAATCTTTGTCATAAGATCTTTAATGCCAACACCTTTTCTGCCTATCGCAAGACCAGGTCTTGTGACATAGACTGTTAGTCTTGCACCAACCGGCGTTTTTTGCACTTCAATGCCCCCATAACCTGCATCTTTGAGGGCATCCGCAAGAAATTCGTTAAGCTCCATATTGCGAAAGTTATTCTTAATTACATTTTTAGCTGCACTCATTCTTCATATCTTGCCTCCTGAGCAACCAGCTCGACATGCACTAGTGTGTCAAACTTTGGGCTTGAACGACCCATTGCACGTGGTTGGAACCTTTCGAGCTTTGTGCCCTTGTGCACCGCGGCGCTCACGATTCTCAACCGATCGAGATCCATGCCTTTGTATTCGGCATTGGATTCGAGATTATCCATAAGTTTTAGGAATTCAGACGCCGCCTTTTTAGGGAATCGGCCCGCAAAAAATCCATCTCGGATGTTTGACCTATGCGCCACCTCATTATTGTAGCGCCGGTAAGGTACGGCTTCCTTACGCGAAACAACATTTTCGAGGAATTCTCGTGCCTTTTCAATTGACAAGCCTTTAATGGCAACAGCTATCTCGCGAGCATGCTTATGGGATATATCCTTCTCCCTTATTGAAGCACGCACATGTTTTGTTTTATCATAGCTTTGAAAAGCATAACCAAAGTGTGGCATACTTATCACTTTAGTGGAACGTACAGGCTTGATCTTGACGCACCTACACCCGGAGTACCGTGCTGTACACGCTTGTTCGTGATTGCATATTCTCCAAGGTAGTGTCCAATCATCTCCGGTTTGATATTAACCTGTGTAAATTCTTTTCCGTTATGAACGTAAAGGGTCAGGCCTACCATGTCAGGTAAAATAATCATGTCGCGGGTATGAGTTCTCAGCTGGCCCTTAAGCTTGCCGTCCCTTGCGAGTTTGAGCTTCTCACGGAGCTTTCGCTTATCATCATTCATATAAGTACTGACGCGCTTATCAAGCGACCTGCGCTGTCTTGAATTGAGAAGTGGAAGAAGGTTTTCAATTGACAAAGACTGCAATTGTTCCGGACTGTAACCTTTGAACTTAAATTCACGAACCATGTAATTATATCACACTCAATCCTTGCCTTCCACGCCACTTTTAAATCTAACTAGAAGAATTGTCATATTAGACTAAAGCTAGCTTTGTAGCAAGATCTCTCGCCCCGTCTGGCGCCTTGAACTTGACAAACGCTTTCTTTCCACGAATTGTCCTTG
>JALZFN010000254.1 GCA_030861545.1 Thermoproteota archaeon
GCACCATAGTAAACGAGCTAATGCCGATGTATACAAAAAGTGGCATGAAGGAGCGGCCAGAAATATGGGTCGCAAGAGGAGTCTACAATATAATCGCTAAGGTCAATGAAATAGTCCAGAATGTGCAGCAGGAACTGCTGGTTGCGCTGCCCTTTGTTGCAGTAGATGTAGCAAGGCCACTTCAGCCGGAGCTCAGGACTCTGCATGATAGAGGAGGGATTAAGATAAACATTCTTGCGTCTGCCAAAATAAGCTCGGACACGGTCAAGACACTATCAAGGGTAGCAGAGGTGAGACTCCGAGATGGTCTTTTTGGAGGTGGCATTATAGGTGATGCTAAGCACGTGGTAATACTGCTAGGAGAAGGCACTGGCGAGAACGGCAGCTTTGAACCGATTGCTATCTGGGCTGACCACGGAGGCCTTGCAGGTTTTGCTAAGGGCTACTTCCAGTATCTGTGGGAAGACGCCAACCAGAAGAAAAAATCTAGATAAAAACGGCGTCAAAACACATGCAGATAAGATCGTTAATATAATTTGGCGATACGAGATATGATCGTGTTAGCCGTTGAAAGGGAGAAGCAACAACCAGCCAAAGAAGATGAGCTTTCTGTTCGCAGAGCTGACTCCGAGCTTATTGAAATGTATGTAGAGGCGCAATATGATATATCCATGAATGAGGCAAAGACAGTAAGGCAATCTCAATAGCTAAGGTTCTAGATGTCACTCAAGCATCAGTTGTCCGATGCTCCGCAAGCTGAACAGATCTCAGCTTATGCGCTGCAGCAAGTCAGCCCGCGAACGATCAAGAGAGCATATTGATAAGAGGTTGGTGCGAAATACCCGGCCTGATTGAAGTACTCATGAATGATTTTCTTAAGATGGTGGTACACGAGGAAATGATCTGTGGCATAAAACATTACATGAAGATATATTTCCAGATGCACTATATGCACTATCTTGAAGCATCCAAGGATGTGCCCTCACGGTTACTCAATTCAAAGGGACAAGTGCTGTTTGTAGATTTTTATTCTCGCGGAGCTCATTCTTAACGTGGACAACCGATGACTAAATAGCCCTACTGACTTGGTGAAGGAGATCTTGAGTAAGGAGTTTGTCCACCCTCTATCTTCTCACAAAACTTGATAAATGGCTAGAGGCTTTCTTATATCTACATTGGTTCAGATAGAGACTACGGCTTCTTTGGAAAGCTTTAGAAAGTTTATCATCGTAAGCACCTGCAGATCGTTCATACCAGAAAGTTATCTGCGTGATTATGAAGTATTCCCAGAGCGCGAGGAGGGACCTGGAGCAATCTATATTGAAGCTGCTGACAAGGTCACACTGAAGAAAATAAGGGAGATGACGTTTGTAAACGCAAAAGAGATTCTTGGGATCATTTACTCATCAAAGAGCGGCAACACGCAGCTAAAATGGAGGCAGACCCGCAGGCGAATGGGCAAGGTCCAGGGCTTTGCATCGCCAAATGCTCTAGTCAATTTAGTTGAGTCAGGCGTGCTGACACAGGAATGGGTTGACAACTATTTGAAATTAGTCAACAACCAGCAGCAAGGCCATGATTCTTCATCGTCTGCTGTAACTGCAAGCGAAAATACAGCATGATAGTAAAGCCAAGCGGCACATCAAACAACGCGTTTATTATAATTCCTGAAGATTCGGATGACCTCTTTATCTTGCGCCGCATCTTAGAGAAGGACGATCTCTTCATCGCAGATACTACCCGGCTCATCAAGCAGGTCAAGGAATATGGTCGGCCTGACAAAGGCGAGCGCGTCAAGGTGCGTGTTGCTATCAAAGTAGAGCAGAGTAAGCTTGACTCGGCGGTTGATAGACTTAGGATATCTGGTATCATTACAGATACCAACAATGAGATGGTGCCAAAGGGAATGCACCACTCACTTTCTGTACATGCTGGAGACATAGTAATAGTAGATAAAGGCAGAGGATGGCGGGACATTGAGCTTAGGATGTTGAAGCGCTCTGCCAGCGGCGCCAGCTTTATTCTAGTGGCAATTGATACACAGGAAGCTGCTGTTGCCAAGGTGTCTGGCACAAATGTTAAAGTGATCCCGAACATCTATTCTGGCCAAAGCGGCAAGCGCTATCAGACGAAAAACCCTAACATCGAGACTTATCTTATAGATATCGCCAAGACTGTTTCTTCGATAATTGGCGAAAATGACAAAGTCATCATATTTGGCCCGGGGGAAACTAGACGCAGGTTCTTCAACATATTGGTAAGCAAAGAGAATATCTTAAAAGAGAGGGTACAGGTTGTTGATGGTATAGATGTTGCAGGTGAGGATGGCATATTTGTGTTTCTGCGCTCAGCTGCAATGAGAGAAGTCATGAGCGCAAGCAAGCTCGCTGCAGTATCTTCAATGCTAGACAAAGTAATGTTGATGGTGAATAGAGGAGAAGCGAAATTTGCAATGGGGATGAACGAAGTGTCGCAGGCGGCTGCATTGAAAGCAATAGAGGCAGTTATCTTCTCTGATTCCATTTTCAAGACGGCAGATGAAGAAGTGATAGTCAAGTTACTCAACCTGATCGAAAGCCATGGAGCAAAGACGTTTGCCGTCGACTCATCAACAGATATTGGCCTGCGTGTCTCCTCACTTGGCGGGATTGTGGCGATTCTTCGCTACGCGGTACATTGATTCTGCATAAAGCCACGACAGATATGGCTTTGATACATCGGTCATTTTGAGCTCCACGATCTCTGGGACTTCATATGGATGGAGCTTTATGATTTCCTCCTTGAGCTTTTTTGCTGATTTCACGGTTGCCTTAAAGAGCGCGATAAATTCAGGTTGATCTTCTATCTTGCCATGCCAAGAGTAAATGGACCGGATCTTGGTGAAATTGACGCAGGCGCACAATTTTGCCCTGACGACCTTGCTAGCTATCTCAGCAGCCAACTCTTCACTCGGAAATGTTGAAATGATTATGACTCCACTTCTACCCATATTTACATATAGTTGTCAATACAATTAATTATTCTTGCACTATTTCGCAGAGGGGGTTCGCCTTCATGACTATAAACTCCTGGTTTGCCATATTCTTTGACATTATTTTTTCAAAATCTGTCTTTGAGCATGCAATGACAATAGTTGTCTTGTCCGTATGATATAGGTCAAAAGTCGACCCCTGTTGTCGGTCGACATCGCTGATGTAGTCCTTGATCTTTGTCTCAAACGACGATAGCAATTCTACCCTGTCGCCTCTCATCTCATGTGGATCAAGCGTCCATGCTATCGCCACTTTTGTCCTACTAGCCTTTAGATCGCGCTTTTTCAGTGTAGCGCGTACCTGATCAATGAGAAACTTGAGGTATCCCTCTATACTCTTGATGCTACCGTTGACAAGATACATCAGTGGCCCGGTGCCATCAAGCGATGACCCTATTATTCGAAGGTCGTAGAGACCGCTTGTCACATCGTCTATGTAGAGGTCAGCAAATGTACTGTGCATCAATTCGCTACGGATATTGCTGTCCGTCGCTTTTTTGCAGATTTCCAGGATGCTGGCCATCCCCGAGTAATGGCTCAGTGTCTTGATGACGTGAACTAGCTCGGCTGAATTGATGTCTACAAAGTTCAGCTTGCGGCGGGTGTCGGGGTCGTAGAGCATCTTGGAAATGTGGTTGTCATGCTTAGACTTGAATGACCCTATCAGAGTCTCAGAGCTGGCAGCAATAGGGCTCATAGGGAAGTAATAATACGAAACATCCTTCTCAACCGTCATGCCTGTCATGTGCTCTATAAGGGCAATGTTTTCATTGTTGCCGCCAACACCTGTCGGAAGCATGTATATTAGTGAAGCACCTCGCTTGAGCGCCTTGATGGCGTCCTTGAACTTAGTCATAACATCGCTTTTGACATCTTGGCCGACCTTCCTTATTCGGGGAGCGAAATAGACATATGAGGCGTTGCTTATTGCAATGTCGATAGGCTGAAGATCAAGAAGGGGCTCGTCTTCCATCAGCGAGCTTACGTTTGGGTACGTCCTTGCAATATCAGGCTTGAGCAAGATGGCCATCCTGACTGATTCATCGATTAAGGAAACCTTGGAGCCGTTCACTGCTATTGAAGAAGCTATTCTATATCCTTCAGTGCTTAGGCCATATACTGCAACTGAAGCAGTATTAGTAGAAGAAGTACTCAAAGTGTAGACTTAGCTCCCCCATTCATCCCTACGTATTACCTCATGCGGTCTACAAAAGGTTTTTCCATCAGATCCCAATTACGTTGCATATTTGAAGATCTGGTTTGACATTTTGACACCAAAGCAGGTGATGTTTTTTAGGCGCGCTATCAACTTGCTACGCGATTCTGGTCAGGAGGTTCTTTGTACCTCAAGAAAATATAGAGAGGCAGTCGAGCTTGCCAAGATCAAGAAGCTCGACCTTACAATAGTCGGAAGCCACGGAGGAGCAGACAGATACGATAAGCTGCGTGAAAGCGCCAGCAGGACGTACGAGCTGGCTGAAGTGGTGAAGCGATCTGAGCCCGACGTAGCAGTCACCTTCTCGTCGCCAGAAGGCTCAAGAGTAGCTTTTGGCCTTGGAATCAAGCACATTGGCTTTAACGACTCGCCTCATGCAGGAGCCGTTGCAAAGCTTACTATACCCTTGACAAGCAAGCTGTATTGCCCTTGGGTCATACCATACTCAGCATGGTCAGGTTATGGCATAGCAGAGAAGGATATTATCCACTATAGGGCGCTTGACCCAGCAGCATGGCTCAAGCACTATAATGATGATGATGACATACAGGAGGTCAAGCATGATAAGAAGAAGATGATCCTTGTTCGACTTGAGGAAAGCAAGGCATCATACATTGCAGACAAGAAGGCCAGTACTACAAAAATGATCGATAGCTTTGTAGACGAATTATGGCAGTCAGCCAACATTGTAGTACTGTGTAGATACGAAGACCAGATAGCAGAAGTACAATCACGCTATAGCGACAAGGTGCAGGTGCTAACAGATGT
>JALZFN010000257.1 GCA_030861545.1 Thermoproteota archaeon
AAAGCTACCACCTCGTGGCACGAAAAGATATCTGACCTTGCTTTTGGCATGAAGCCTTAATGTGCTAAAAGTAACGTTCTTGAGAATTTTTTTTTCAATGTTGTTTTTTGTGGCAAGAGCCACTACAATTGCTGTTGTCTGTGAATCATATTTCTGATGAATAGTTCTCCTGCCTTGTAGGAACTTCGGACAAATGGCCCTGAAACTACGTAGGCAAATCCCATCTCTTCAATGCTCTTCCCATATGACTCAAATTTTTCCGGTCTGATATACTCTTTAACTGGGAGGTGTTTGAGAGTAGGCTGAAGATACTGACCTACGAAAAGCATGTCAACTCCTGCCGACCTTAGATCCTTGGCTGTCTGAATAACTTCCTCTTCGTACTCTCCAAGACCAAGCATTATTGAAGACTTGGTATAGATTTTGCTGTCTATCTCCTTTATTATTTTCAGCACTCGTAATGATTGCGTGTAGGTTGCCCGCGGATCTCTGACTATCGGTGAAAGGCGGGCTACAGTTTCAATATTGTGACTTATGACTTCTGGCGCTGCTTCTGTAATACTTCTTATGGCGTCGCGGCTGCCATGAAAGTCCGGGATAAGAGGCTCAACCATTGTTTCTGGGCGTTGTTGTTTAATAGCCTTGATTGTTTTTGCGATATGATCTGCTCCTCCATCCTGCAGATCATCCCTGCATACAGAAGTGATCACAACATATCTTAATCCCCATTCTTTGATCGCTTTAGCAACTCGCTCTGGCTCTTCTGAATCAAGGTACAGAGGCTTGCCGCCGGCCACAGAGCAGAACCTACAGCCCCTGGTGCACACATCTCCCATGATCATAATGGTTGCCGTTCCTCCTCCCCAGCATTCGCTAATGTTGGGGCAGCGAGCTTCTTCGCAGACTGTGTGAAGCCCCAGCGAAGCAATGGTCTTCTTGACCTTTGCATAGTTTTCACCAGATGGCAACAACTTAATGCGAAGCCATTCAGGCTTTTTCTCAAGTCGTCTATTTCTCATTTCAATCTCTTCCCTAGTCTATCTTTTTTGTCAGAACAATATGCTCAATAATAAGCGTTCATCTTTGATAGATAATGCGAACCTCTTTCTATGATATTCACAAGTCGCTTGGTGCAAAAATTGTGAATTTTCATGGCTGGGAGATGCCGCTTCACTACACTGGGATCATCGATGAGCACATCAATGTCAGGACAAACGCGGGCCTGTTTGATGTCTCGCATATGGGCCGGTTTGAAATTAAGGGTCAGGACTCATTAGCGTGCCTGCAAGAGCTAATAACAAACGACCTTGAAAAGCTGGGCGATCGTCAGGCATTGTATTCTCCAATGTGTCACGAAGATGGTGGTATAGTTGATGACATAATTGTCTACAGGCTCCATTCTGAACACTTTCTCGTTGTAGTCAATGCGTCAAACAGGAGCAAAGACTTCGATTGGATTTCAAAGCACTCAAAATCAGCACAGGTAGAGGACATAAGCGACAGAACAGCCCTGCTTGCGATACAGGGCCCGCAAGCGTGCGCTGCCTTGCAGAATGTGGTAAAGCCTGACTTGCAATCTGTTAAGCCATTTCACGTTATCGACGCAGATATTGACGGAATCGAATGTATGCTGTCTAGAACTGGCTATACTGGAGAAGACGGATTTGAAATATTCTTTGATTCCTCAAGAATTGAAATTTGGGGCAAATTAATGCAGCATGCTGAAACATTTGGAATCAAGCCATCGGGCTTGGGCGCGCGGGATACACTACGGCTTGAAGCCGGCCTAATGCTTTATGGAAAGGACATGGATGAAGACACCACCCCGCTCGAAGTCCCATTAAAATGGACGATCAGTTTCGACAAAAAAGAAGAGTTCATTGGTAAAAAAACACTAACCAATAGCCATCCATCAAGGAAGCTCGTTGGTTTTGAAGTTCTAGAAAAGAGAATAGCAAGGGAAGGCAGTAAAATACTGGTGAATGGGTTGGAAGTGGGCTTTGTGACAAGTGGGGGTTTTTCGCCCACTCTTAAAAAATTTATCGGGTTTTGCTTTGTACCTGCTGACATTTCGCAGGGCCAATCAATTCAAATTGACATTGGAGGCAAGCGGTATGAAGCAAAAGTTACAAGCACAAGGTTCTACAAGCGCAAATAAGTGGCTTGGCTCATCGTTATCCTGCATTCGTTTTTTAGTGTCTGCGTGGAGGGGTGGTGGCATAACCAAAGAAGGATAATGTTTTATGCTTGTTGTAATGAAACGGATTGTGCCTGAGCTAAAATTCACAAAGGATCATGAATGGGCTATGATAGATAATGAACTAGCAACAATTGGAATTTCTGACTTTGCTCAAGAGCAGCTAGACGATATAGTTTCAATAGAATTGCCAAAATCCGGTAGCATCTTCAAACAAGGACAGACTATTGCAATAGTCGACTCGGTGAAGGCTTCTTCTGACATTTACACTCCCATCAGCGGAGAGATCATGGAAGTCAATGAAGAGCTTACTGAAAAGCCTGAAATGATAAATCAATCTCCATATGAATTGGGCTGGATCGTTAAGATTAAACCAACAAACACTGGAGAGTTTGAAAGTTTGATGACTAAGGATGAGTATGACAGATATATTGGCCAACTAAAATAGGGGCTAAGAAAATCGATGGATTACATACCCGCGACCGAAAGAGATATCAGAGACATGCTAAGTGCAGTCGGGGTAAGTTCAATA
>JALZFN010000264.1 GCA_030861545.1 Thermoproteota archaeon
TTCCATGGCAAGGGCACGAGCTATCGCCACTCTCTGCTTCATTCCTCCTGATAGCTGGTACACAAAAGATTCTGAAAACTTGGATAATCCTACCATTTCTATATACTTGTCAGCAACCTGACGGCTCTTCTCTTTCGACATCTTTGCAATTTTTAGTCCAAATTCAACATTGTCTTGTACATTAAGCCATGGAAATAAAGCGCCTTCTTGAAAAATCATTATCCTTTTAGTTGGCAAGGCATTGTTACTGGCAACATCTCCTCTAACAAGGACGCTACCCGAATCAGGTCTATCAAGTCCGGCAATAATGTTAAGCAGCGTGCTTTTTCCGCATCCAGACGGCCCTACAATTGTTACAAATTCTCCTTCCCTAATTTTCAGATCGACCCCATTCAGAACCTCATGCGAAGAAGTTGTCCTCGGGTTCTTCAAGAGTTGCTGCTGTTTACCGACATGATTATAATTGGTTGCGCTGATAATATTACTACTATTATTCTTGTAGTTCTTATAATCAAATGATCTGTAAATATTCTTGACATGAACGACTGGAATGAAATCCAAGCTCTCTTGTTTTTTCGGTTCTTGTGGCTCTTGCTGGATATTACTATTTTTAGTATTATTGGTATATGATGTTTGAATCAGTGCCATATGAAGCATTGATACAGAGATGAAGAGATATATTGTAATTCAAACATGCAAGATTTGCTCCTTTCATGCAATTTTAACATGTTGATACGCAGAATCTGCCAGATAAATGATGGTTGCAAGGGGATTGCTGGCACAATTCTCCAGTATAAGATAGATCCAAAGAAACAAGATCATAAGGTAACTGGAAGGGTTGTGATAATGATGATGATAATAATGATGTATCTCACGACAGAGATTTTATCTTATTTCAAAGTAAAATGTCAGAGTAAAAGAATATTCACTATGCTATCTCTTGCAGTCCCATTTCTTTGAGCACCTCATTCAAAATTGTCACATCATAAATTCCCGATAGGTCGGGCTTTGTTTTTCCGAGGAATCCTATGTCAAATGCATCATTTGCAGACTTGAACAGCGATTCCTTTAACGGGTCGTATGTCAACTCGATCCTAGAAATTCCTTCTCTATATTCATCCTCTGGGATAGTCTTTCCGGTAAGCTTGTCAAGCTCAGCATTGAATATCTGAAGAGCCTCGTCCGGGTTGTCCTTTATCCAATTGGTTTCGTCAATGTGAGCTTCCAAGAGCTTCTTTATTACGTCGGGGTTCCTTTCAAGATAGTCAGTTCTTGCAATAATATGCGCGGTGACAAATTGCCCATCTGGCCACAAGTCACGCTCATCGACCAATACTTTGGCATTTGCTTCCTTGATCAGCTTTGCTCCCCAGGGCTCCGGTACCCATGCACCGTCGATTTCCTTCTTTATCATCAGCGATACGATATCTCCAGTCTTGGCAGGGATTACCTCGACATTGCCTCCGTTTTCCCTGGTCTTGTAACCGTTATCGAGCAGGTACTTTCGCAATGCTACGTCCTGCGTATTGCCCAGTTGCGGAGATGAAAATTTCTTATTGGCAAGGTCTTGAGCAGAATTAATGCCGGAGTCATTTCTTACTACAAACACTGCGCCACCACTAGCGGCTCCTGAGATGATTCTGAGTGCTTGTCCGTCAGATCTCACGTATCCATTTATTGTGGGGCTAGGGCCAATGTAAGATACGTCTATTTGATTTGCTAGTAGCCCTTCCATAGCAGCTGGACCTGCATTGAATATCTGTGTCTTGACTTCTACATTGTCACCTAAAGCTTTCTGAAAATCTCCTCTACCAAGTCCTATTACTGCCTGCGCGTGGTTGATGTTTGGGAAATAACCTATTCTTAGGGTTTTTTGTTCATTTGTTTGTATATTGCCGGGACTACCAAAAAAATCTGTACCTAGAATTGGTAAAGGAGTTATAGACGTTGAAATAGATGATGCAATAACTGCAACAATAATCGCAGAAGCAATACCAAACTTTATTGCATTCTTCATAACGGCCTA